>NZ_JBHVST010000083.1:0-51999 GCF_042885015.1 Streptomyces sp. NPDC058086
GTCCCCCGGCGGTGGTACGACCGCCGGGGCACGGTGGGAGCGGAGGCGACTGGATGCCGATCGGGAGAGACTGCCGCGATCAGGCCGCCGGGGCCGGGTAGGTCGGGTATTCCACGCCGGAGACGTGCTGGACGACACGGACAACTTGGCAGGAGTAGCCGAACTCGTTGTCGTACCACAGGTAGAGGATCGCGTTGTCGCCTTCGACCTTGGTCGCGCCGGCGTCGACGATCGAGGCATGACGCGAGCCGATGAAGTCGCTCGAGACCGCGTCGGGGGCGCTGATGAAGTCGATCTGGCGCTTGAGCGGCGAGGTCAGCGAGACATCGCGGAGGTGGTCGAGGACTTCCTCGCGTGTGGTCTCGCGGGCGAGCTGCAGGTTGAGGATGGCGATCGAGACGTCCGGAACCGGGACGCGGATGGAGCTGCCGGTGATCTTCGCCTTGAGGTCGGGCAGCGCCTTGGCGACGGCGGAGGCGGCACCGGTCTCGGTGATGACCATGTTGAGCGGCGCCGAACGACCGCGGCGGTCGGAGTTGTGGTAGTTGTCCAGCAGGTTCTGGTCGTTGGTGAACGAGTGGACGGTCTCCACATGGCCGCGCAGAACGCCGTACTCGTCCGCCATCGCCTTCAGCGGCGGGACGATCGCATTGGTGGTGCAGGAGGCGCAGGACATGATCTGCTCGTCCGGCTTGATCGTGTCGTGGTTGACGCCGTGGACGATGTTGGGAACGTCGCCCTTGCCCGGTGCGGTCAGGACGACCTTGGCGATGCCGGGGCGAAGGTGCTGGGACAGGCCCTCGCGGTCACGCCACCTGCCGGTGTTGTCGATGAGGATGGCGTCCTTGATGCCGTACGCCGTGTAGTCCACCGACAGTGGGTCGTCGGAGTAGATCACCTTGATCTCGTTGCCGTTGGCGACGATCTTGCTGTTCGCCTCGTCGACGGTGATCGTGCCCCGGAACTGGCCGTGAATGGAGTCACGCCGCAGCAGCGAGGCGCGCTTGACGATGTCCTGGCCGGCACCCTTGCGGACGACGACGGCACGCAGCCGCAGCCCGTTGCCGGAGCCGGCCTTCTCGATGAGCAGGCGGGCGACGAGACGGCCGATACGGCCGAACCCGTAGAGGACGACGTCGCGCGGCTCCTGGCGCTCGATCTTGTTGACGCCCGTGGCGCCGGCCACGGCCTCGGCGGTGAACTCCGCCACCGACAGACCACGGTCGTCGGACTTGTAGGTCGCGGCGAGCATGCCGATGTCGATCTGCGACGGGCCGAGATCGAGCGTGGTGAGAGCCTCCAGGAACGGCAGCGTCTGGATGACCGAAAGTTCCTCACCGGCGATCTGCCGGGCGAACCGGTGGGTCTTGAGGATGCTCACCACTGACTTGTTCACCAGGGAACGGCTGTGCAGCAGGACCGTGACGTCCCGCTCCCGGTGCAGCTTCCCGATGATCGGGATCATCGACTCCGCGATCTCCTCGCGGTTGTTCCAATTGGTGAACGAGTCGTCATTGACAGTCACAGATTCATCTTTCGAGCTAGGTGGCGCTCAGATGGTAGCTCGACGCCTTTTTGATCATTCGAGCGGGGCCACCTGATCAAGAGGAACGCGCAGCCGAGGCGTTCGTACGCCCTCGCGCCGGTGGCACGGGTCCCGGCGACCGGCGTGAGAGCGCGCCCTCGTGACCGGTCTGCCTCGCGCGAGAGATGCCCACATCGAGGACACGAATGCGCCCCTTTCACGCGGTTCCGACCGCCACCTGTGACTGTTTCGCTTGACATGGGGCGCGCGCTGCCCAACTGCCCGGACCGTCACGAAGTTGCTGTCCTGGCGTCCACCTCCCCGGAATCCGTCTTCGACCTCCACCGCCTCCGTGAACCCACGCCGCACGGCTTCTGAGGCGTCGCCGAGGCGACCCTGCGACACGGGTTCAGGTCAGACGTCGTCCATGGCCAGGCGGTAGGAGCCCTCGCCCGAGGCGCACGGCGTAGACACCCCGCCTCGTTCGCTGATGTTCGTGCGTATCCACCCACGCCCGCTCACGTATCTGGAGGACATGTGACAGTCCCGGAAAGCTCCCCAGAAAGCGCCGCAGGACCCACCAACGACGGACCACGGTCCACCAGTCTCAGCACCCACGCTGCACGTCAGCTGGCCACCACCACCAAGTCCGAACCTCAGATGCAGGCCATCACCTCGCGATGGCTGATCAAGATGCTGCCTTGGGTGGACGTCAAGGGCGGCACCTACCGGGTGAACCGGCGGCTCCAGCTCCGCGTCGGCCGGGGGCGGGTGCAGTTCGAACAGAACGGCGCGGACGACATCAAGGTCATTCCCGAGACGCTGACCGAGCTGCCCGCCCTGCGCGGCTACTCAGACACCGCCGCCCTGCAGGAGATCTCCTCACGGTTCAGGGTGCGTGAGGTGCGTACGGGCCAGGTCCTCTTCGACGCCGGGCAGCCGGTCACCGAGGCGTACCTGGTCGTCCACGGCCGGTTCACCCGCTACACCACCGGCAAGTACGGCGAGCAGGAGGTCACCGGGGTCATCACGGACGGCGACGGGATGGGAGACGAGGCCATCGGCCAGGCCGACCCGCTGTGGTTGAGCTCGGTGCGGGCCGAGACTCCGGGCGTGGTGCTGGCACTCAACTGGGACACCCTGACGCAGTTCGTGGAGCGTACCCCGTCGCTCGCCGCCCAACTGGACGCCTTCGCGCAGCAACAGAGCAAGCCCATGAACCGCAAGGGCGAGGCCGACGTACCCGTCCAGGCCGGGCACGTGGGCGAACCGATCCTCGCCGGCGGCTTCGTCGACTACGACCTCGCCCCGCGCGAATACGAGCTGTCCCTGACCCAGACCGTCCTGCGCGTCCACACCAGGGTCGCCGACCTCTACAACCATCCGATGAACCAGACCGAGCAGCAACTCCGCCTGACCATCGAGGAGATCCGCGAACGCCAGGAGTGGGAGCTGGTCAACAACCGCGAGTTCGGTCTGCTGCACAACGTCGACTACGGCCAGCGCGTCAGCACCTTCTCCGGTCCCCCCACGCCCGACGACCTCGACGAACTGCTGTCCATGCGCCGCAAGACCCGGCTGTTCCTGGCCCACCCGAAGGCGATAGCGGCCTTCTTCCGGCAGTGCAACCGGCGCGGGCTGGTGCCCGGCACCGTGAACCTCGACGGCCACGAAGTACCCGCGTGGCGCGGCGTTCCGCTCTTTCCGTGCAGCAAGATCCCGATCAGTCCCCAACACACCAGCAGCATCATCGCGCTGCGCACGGGAGAGAAGGACCAAGGAGTCGTAGGCCTGCACCAGACCGGCATTCCGGAGGAGTACGAACCCGGCCTGAACGTACGGTTCATGGGCATCGACAGCACCGCGATCATGAGCTACCTGGTCACCGCCTACTACGCGATGGCCATCCTCGTACCCGACGCCGCGGGGATCCTGGAGAACGTCCAGGTGGGGCGGATCGCGGAATGAGCGAGCCATCGGCTTCCGGATCGCCGCCGCGACTGCCCGGGCCACCCCGCCTCGTCCCCGTCACGCAAGCCCGGCGGAGCGGGGCGATCCCCGGGCTGCGCCACCGGCCCGCCGCCCCCGCGGACCCGGGGAAGGCGGCGGAGGTCGACCGCAGGCTGGAGGCCTGGGTCCGTCGGCTCGACGCGTTCCCCAAGGCGTGGACGGGGGACTTCGCGGGGTTCCAGTTCGGCCGGGCCGTCGTACTCCAGCATCCGGGCGCGGCCGACCTCGAACGCCTCACCGCGGCCGGCAAGCTGCTGCTGGCCGAGAACCTCGTCGACAACTGCTACTGCGAGGAGGACGAGGACAGAGGCGGCTCGTCACGCGGACTCGGCGGCAGGCTGATCAGGGCCCAGTCCGCGCTCGACCCCTTCCACTCCACTCCCGAACTGGAAGCGCGGTGGCGGCGGGGTGTACAGGCCGACGGGCCGCTGCGCTCGTACCACGGGGCCCTCAAGGACTACGCCGTGTTCGCCACTCCCAGCCAGACCGACCGGCTGGTGCACGATCTCGCCCGGCTGCATCTGGGCTATCTCGGTGAGGCCGCCTGGTCCGAGATCCGGTACGTGCCACCGGTCTGGGAGTACCTGATGATGCGGCAGTTCAACAACTTCCGCCCCTGCCTGTCGATCGTCGACGCCGTGGACGGCTACGAACTGCCCGAGGCCCTCTACGTCCGGCCCGAGATCCAGCGGATCACCGCGCTCGCCGGCAACGCCACCACGCTCGTCAACGACCTGTACTCCTTCACCAAGGAACTGGCCAACGATCCCAGCCATCTCAATCTGCCTCAGGTCATCGCCGCCAACGAACGGTGCGGGCTGAAGGCCGCCTATCTGAAGGCCGTCGAGATCCACAACCAGATCATGGAGGCGTTCGAGGAGGAGGCGGCGGCCCTGTCCGCCACCTCGCCTCTCGTCGAGCGCTACGCCAGGGGCCTGGCCGCCTGGGTGTCCGGCAACCACGAATGGCACGCCACCAACACCCACCGCTACCACCTGCCGAACTACTGGTGACGCCCCGCAGCCCGACTCGTCGCCCACCGCGCCACAAGGAGTCACCTTTGCCCATCACCGATGCCGGCACCACGGCAGCGCCCATGCCGACCCAGGCCACCTGCCAGTCGACGTACCAGACCCGCGTCGCGGACTACTGGAACGCCGAGGAGAACCCGGTCAACCTCGAACTCGGCAAGATCGACGACCTCTACCACCACCACTACGGCATCGGGGACGTGGACTGGTCGGTGCTCGACGGAGACCGGGACGAGGGCGGGAACGAGGGCGGGGGCGGGGACGACGCTGCCGAGCGCCGTGACCGGATCACCTCCGAACTACATCGTCTGGAACAGGCACAGGCCGACCTCCTCGCCTCCCATCTCGGCCCCCTCTCCCCCGCCGACCGCGTCTTCGACGCCGGCTGCGGGCGCGGCGGCGGAAGTGTGGTGGCCCATCTGCGGTACGGATGCCACACCGACGGCGTCACGATCTCTTGGAAACAGGCCGACTTCGCCAATGCCCAGGCCCGCAATCGGCACATCGACGACAAGGTCCGCTACCACCACCGGAACATGCTCGACACCGGCTTTCCCTCCGGCGCTTATGCGGCCTCCTGGAACAACGAGTCCACCATGTATGTGGAGCTGGACCTGCTGTTCGCCGAGCACGCGCGGCTGCTGCGCCGCGGCGGACGCTACGTGACGATCACCGGCTGCTACAACGACGCCTACGGGCGGGCCTCCCGGGAGGTGTCTCTCATCAACGCCCACTACATCTGCGACATCCATCCACGGTCGGAGTACTTCCGCGCCATGGCCCGCAACCGCCTCGTACCCGTCCACGTCCAGGACCTGACCGCCGGCACCATCCCCTACTGGGAACTCCGCAAGCAGGCCGAGCACCTGGTCACCGGCATCGAGGAAACGTTCCTGAGCGCCTACGAGAACGGCAGCTTCCAGTACCTGCTCATCGCGGCCGACCGCGTCTGACATCTCCGCCGCGTTGGCGCTCCTGCGGATGAGTCCTATGGTGAGAAGTGGTGCAGAGGCTTTCCCACGAGGTGTTCACTACGGGGAGGACATGATCATGTCCGAAGCCACACATCCCACACATCACCGTCCGCTTCGGCGGACGCACGACGATGCCGCAGGCGTCACGGCCACCATCAACCGGGCGGCGAGCGCCGCGGGCGCCGCCGGTCGGGCCGCGGCGGATGCCGTACGGCACCCCCAGGCCGTGGTGGACCGGTTGCGGCATCTGCCTCAGGCGCTGCCACTGGTGCGGCAGGCGGTGGTACCCATCCTGACCGGACGAGTGCGTGACTGGCGTGGTGAGTACGCCTACACGTTGGGTGAGCAGGCATTCGTCTACGGTTTTCCGTACATCTACAACGCCCGGCTGCGTCACCAGTGGGTGACCCAGCCGCGTGACCCGGCGACGGTGCCGTATGCGGCGGTCAACCATTTCTGGCACGCGCAACGGCTGCTGGACGCCTCGTACCAGGACGGCGGCTGTCCCAACAACGACACCCTGTACTCGACCGCGTGGGTGGACCTGCGCAGCGAGCCGATCATTCTTTCGCACCCGGACATGGGTGATCGCTACTTCTCCTTCGAACTGATGGGCATCACCTCTGACAACTTCGACTACATAGGCCAGCGGACCACGGGATCCGACGCCGGCCATTTCGCGATCGTCGGTCCGGACTGGAGCGGGCAGCTTCCCGATGGTGTGCGCCGTGTCGCGACCGCGCCGAGCCCGTGGATCCTGATCCTCGGCAGGACACTGGTCGACGGCGAGGACGACGTGCCGAACGTACAGACGCTCCAAGCCCAGTACCGGCTCACTCCACTCGGCTTCTTCGGCAGGGGCGGCGGAGCCGTCGACCCGGCGCAGCTCCCGGCGAGCCATGAGGTGGCGGCGCCGGTGGATCCCGCGCAGGATCCCCTCGGCCCCTGGAAGACGCTCAACGCCATGCTGGCCGAGAACCCGCCACCGGCGCACCACGCGATCCTGCTCAAGCAGTTCGCCGAGATCGGCATCGGTCCCGGTCTCGACGTCGAGGCCCAGCCTGAGGCGGTCAGGCAGAACCTCATCCGGGCCGCGGCTGTCGGTACGCCGATGCTCAAACAGCAGATGCTCAGCGGTGAGTGGGCACATGTGGTGAACGGTTGGCGTTATCCGCCACCGCAGATGGGCCGCTTCGGCGACGACTTCGTCAAGCGCGCCGCCGACCAGTCGTTGGCGGGCATCATGGCCAACGATCCCGACGAGGCGGTCTATCTGCTCAACTACGACGACGCGGACGAGAACAAGCTGTCGTCCGGCCGGTACACGCTGCGCTTCGGCGCGGGCGCGATGCCGCCCGTCGATGCCTTCTGGTCCCTGTCCGCCTACGGCGACGACATGAACCTGATCCCCAACCCGGCCGACCGCTACTCGGTCGGGGACCGCACGCCCGGGCTCGTCATGGACCCTGACGGCGGTCTGACCCTCCATCTGCAGTCCACATCACCGGGAGAGGACCGTGAGGCCAACTGGCTGCCCACGCCCGAAAGCGGCACCTGGTTCGTGATCCTGCGCATGTACCGTCCGCACCGCGAGGTCGTGGACGCGGTGTGGGAATGCCCTCCGCTCACCCGTGTCGACTGACCTGACGGATCCGCAGGCCGCGCGTGGCGGCCCACGGACCGGTGCATGGGGCTGCTCTCAGCCGATGTAGAGCTGGTACGTGGCGCCGTTGCTGGTGTCGTTCGCCGAAATGAGCCGGGGTTCCCACCGCCATCCGGTGCTCGGCTTGCGGTGGTGGAACTCGACCGACTGCCCGGCTATCCACCAGTAGCCTTCCGCCAAGGTGCAACCCTTCGGGGCGATCTCCCAGAACCTCGAGCCGCCCCAGTCGCCGTACTGGTTCTCGCCGACGAAGTAGAACTTCACCGTCTCGGTGGACCCGCTGCAGACCTTGAGCTGTACGTACTTGTTGGCGGCGTAGGCCGTTCCCGGAACCGCCAGACTGCCGAAGAGGGCGCCTGCGGCGAGTGCCGCCGTGGCGACTTTGCGCTTGAGACCGTGCATGGGACTGTCACCATTCTTGTTCTTGGAACCGGAGTGGACCGGGCTGGACCGGGTGGAGCAGATGGGACCGGACCGGATCGGATGTGGGCTCAGCGCGGCAGGCCCTTGGACCGCAGCCAGGTCCTGGCCGCCTTCCCGGGAGCCTCGCCCGCGTTGACGGAGGAGGCGAGCGCCGTCAACTGGCCGGTCGTCAGCGGGGCGTTGACGCGGGCCAGAGCCGCCCTGCCGCTCGCGTCCACGGCAGGGGAGCTGATGAGCGGGAAGACGTGCGCGGACGGGACGACGGACTTGGGATCGGCCAGTACGACCAGGCCGTCCCGGGTGATCGCGGGGTCGGTGCTGCGCAGCGCCAGCACATCTGCCCTCCCCGATGTTCCGGCAGCGGTGAGAGTGACGCCGTACGCCTGCTTCAGGGACGAGGTGGACGGGGCATCGGGATCACCGGAGGCGTCACCGCCCAGTGTCAGGCGACCGCCGGCGTTGCCGAGGTCGGCGAGGCTGCGCAGTGTGTGGCGCTTGGCCGTGGCCTTGGTGACCGCGAGGACGACCCCGCGCCGCGCCGCGGACGGCGGCAGCGCGACGGTCCCCGGAGGCAACGCCATGCTCAGCGTTGCCTCCATGTCGCCGGGCATGGTCTGACCGCCCGGCAGCGCACGCAGCATGGCGCTCTCGTAAGCGGGCGCGATACCGATCTTGCCCGCCACCACGGCCTGGGCGGTGTCGGCTGGGGACGCGTACGTGGCACTCGCGGTCCGCACCTCCTGCCCGGCGGCGGTGAGGAGTTCGCGGTAGATCGCCGCCACGACCCGGCTCTCCGCGGAGCCGTCGGTGCCGATCACGGTCGGCCCCTGACGGTCCGCGTGGCCGCTGTACGTGCCTTCGGTCGGCCCGTCCGCACATCCGGAGAGAACGAAGAGCGAGCAGACGGCGAAAGCGACGATTCGGAATGGAGAACGAATTCCTGGCATCACGGATGACCACATGCGATGAGCCGATTCAGCAGTGTGCGCCGATTTCGGCCGAGGTCATCGGCCGGTCCTTGAAGTTGACGTAGCCGTAGCCGGGGTTGTCCTTGTTGAAGCCGGACTGCTGGAAGTCGTAGAGGTACCAGACGTAGTGGTCGTAGTACTTGTTCTTGAACTGGATCTCCCACCAGCCCTTGGCCTGCTGCTTCGAGGTCCCGCGCTCGAGCCACCCGACACTTCTGGGCGAGATGTTGATCGTGTTGGACTCGGTGTCGGTGTGCGAGTTCTCCCAGCTGTGGCTGTAGCTGGTCTCCACGGAGGCCTCGAAGACCAAGGAGAACTTGTAGGTCGCCGAGACGGAGACGCCGACCGTGTTGCCGGCGGTGGTCGTGTCCGACCAGTCGATCCGGTGCTGGTTGGTGTTGCTCCCGCAGTTGTACGCGGTGCTGCCCACCTGGTGCTTCGGCCCGGTGTACCCCCAGTAGCTCTGCGGGTGGAACTTGCAGAGACTTGCCCAGTTGCAGGCCTTCAGGAGTTCGGCGTTGGTCGGACTGCTCGCCGCGAACGCCTGCGGGGCCACGAGCAGTGAAGCACCCATGGTCAGAGCTGCGAGCGTCCCGGCCGTACGGGCAAGGTGCCGGGCCGATCCGTTCCTGCGGTGCGCGGATACCATTGATCACTCCATGAGGAGGGCGGACTTCGGGGAATGTCCCGCCGACTGCGGCCACGTGCGATCGGCGTTCAACTCGTTCATGAGCCTGGCAGCGTTCCATCAGGGATTGATCAGAGCCGGATCAGAGGTGGCTCACAACCGAGCGGAGCGAGCGCGGCCCGCCCGGCGTCATGAAAGGCCCGTCGGGCTCAGTCCTTGGGTCCGACGGAGTCCTCGATGCGGGCGAGCTGGCGGTCGATGTCGGTCAACCACACTTCGAGATCGATGAGTGCGGGCAGCGCCGGGTGGTGCTCCGGCAGCGGTGGGCCAGGGGGACTCCGGTCTGGCGCGGGGCCTTCGTTGGTGGTGAAGTACGTGGCGATGCGGTCGGCGTCCGTCGTCAGCTCGGCGGCCGTCCTGCGGACCCATGTGCTCGCGTCCGGCGGCACATCGGTCAGGGGCACTTCGAAGCAAGGAAGCCGCTGGGCTCCGAGCACCGTGTGGTACGCCACGATGAGCACCCCGTGCCAGTCGGCCTGGCCACCCTCCCAGGCGGTGGGTGGCTCGCTGCGGTACTGCGCATAGGCGGACTCCGCCAGACGCAGATGACGCAGGGTCGGCAACGTCGCGGGCGGAGACGGTACGGGCGCGGCCAGGAGCGCTTCGGCCGTGGCAGGTATCAGCGCCCCGCACGAGCGCAGCAGGCTCGCCATGGTGCGGTGTACCTCCCTGCGTGCCCCCGCCGGCCAGGCCAGCAGCCCGCACAGCAGGCCGATGACACTGCCGGTGACGACATCGACGATGCGGGCTTCCGACAGTCGCCAGGAGGTCGGAGTGATCTGGGCGAAGGCGAGGGAGACCACCAGCGTGAAAAGCCCCTGTGCGTAGGCGACTCCGAGCCGTGGGCCCAGAGCGAAGGCGATCAGCATGCCCGGCACGAGCAGGACGGCGTAGGCGTCCAGATGCCGGCCGAGGGCGATGAGCAGCGCACCTGCCGCGACAGCCCCCACCAGGTTGCCGACCATGGCCTGGCGCACGGCCCGCCAGGTGGCGCCGACCGTGGTGCGCCCCAGCGTGAGGACCGCGAGAAGGACCCAGAATCCGTGCGCGAGGTCGAGGGTGCCCGCGACAAGACGGGCGATGGCGAGGCCGCACGCGACCCGTACGGCGTTCTGGAACCACACCGAGCGATGCGTCGCGTTGCCTGCGATGCGCCGCGCCCACAGATGCGTCGTGGGCAGGTCGGCGTACCAGAAGAGTTCGGGGGGCGGGAGAGGCGAAGTTCTGCGCCCGGCGGCGGAGACGCCCAGGGCGGTCACCGCGATCCACGTCGACTCGGCCAGTGTCAGTTCCGTCGCCTGTCGCCGCAGGACGCCGGTGTCCGCGCCCGGTTCCTCCGGGTCGGCCGCACAGCGGATCCGTTCCGCCTGGAACTGGCGGATCGCGCTGTCGAGCGCGTCGGCCGTCGGTGGACGCTCTCCGGCACGCAGGGCCGCACCCGTGTCCTTGCACGTCCGCGCGACGCGTTCACGGAGCGCGGCGGACGATCGATCCGTGCGCGGCGCTGTGCCGGCAGACACGGACGTCGCGCTCCGCGCCGCCAGCTGGTCCACGACCCGGCGGACCGCGGCTCCCGCCTGTGCCAGGGCCCGGTCCCGGCGCCCCGGGCCGGTCGGGCGCTCAGCCGGGGAAACCTGCGACAGCCGCATCCCCTCGCTGAGATCACGCAGCCTCGCGACGGAGACGCGGGCCGGATCGGCCGCTGCCGCGGCGGCTGTCTCCAGCGCGTCGGCGAGCAGGATCCGGAAGCCGGTGGCAGGTGGACCGGGCAGCACGAACACCTGGCACAGGGTGAGGAGTACGACGCCCACGGTCACGCCCGTCAGCCGTGCGCCCAGCGTCTGAGGAGCGTACGGCGGGAAGCAGGCGAGGATGTAGAGGAGTTGGAGGCCGGGGGCTGGACCCGCCGTACGCGGTCCGGCCACCACAGTGAAAGCCAAAAGGAATCCGACGATCAGCATGCCTGCCACGGCGGCCGCCGTGCTCAACGCGAGTGCCGTGCCCAGCGCGACGAGACCCACTCCGAACGGCAGGGTCCGCAACGTGATCCATGCCTGCTGCCGGCCGGTCCCGGGAATGGTGGACAGCAGGCCGAGCGCGATCGGTGTGAACAGTGCGTACAGCGCCGCCACGGGTTGCTGAAGGCCGTAGAGGAACGTGTAGAAGCCGACGCTCGCCGAGCAGGTGACCTGGATCGACCGTCGTACGATCGCGCCACCGCCCGGCCCCGGCGTCATGCGTGCTCGCCGCCCGCGCCGGTACGTGCACCGAGGACGGCCCCTGACGGCGATGGCGGCTGTCCGCGCATGGCGACGTTCCTCTCGGCA
Organism: Streptomyces sp. NPDC058086; assembly: GCF_042885015.1. NCBI lineage: Bacteria > Bacillati > Actinomycetota > Actinomycetes > Kitasatosporales > Streptomycetaceae > Streptomyces > Streptomyces sp. NPDC058086. The sequence goes on from NZ_JBHVST010000083.1 coordinate 11,610, forward strand.
GGCGCCGCGTGTCCTCGACGACGGGGCCTCTGACCATTTTCGACCCTCTGAAGGGTCGGCGCATGTCCGGCGCCGGTGGGCGGGGCACCTCAAGGGCCCCGCCGAACCGGTCCGGCACACCGTCAGGCGGTCAGGTCGTCAGGCGGTCAGATCGTCAGCAGGTGCCCTCGTCCTGCCAGACACCCCACTCGGAGGCGACGGGAGTCTCGTTCTGAGTCCACCACTTGGCCTTCCAGTTGTGGTTGTTGTACGACACCTCGTTGCCTGCGGTGTAGACCGCGGTCGAGCTCCAGGCCGGCTTGCACCCGGTGCCCGGGGGCGTGGGCGTCGGCGTCGGGGTGGGCGTCGAGGAGGGCGGGGTGGCCCCGGCGAACTTCACCGAGTACTTGGCGAAGTCCCAGGAGTTCTGCGCCACGCTGGAGCAGGTGCCCGAGGTCCGGCCACCGTTGTCGGCCGGGGTGCACTGGCGGTCACGGTTGAGGGACCAGAACGTGAAGCGGTCCATGTTGTGGCTGGTGGCGTAGTCCAGCACGGTCTGGAAGTCGGCCTGTGTGAAGTACTCGCCGGTGTCGCTGCGCCCGTTCATCCCGGAGAAGCCCTCGTGGGCGTACGCGGTCGCCTGGTCCCATCCGAAGGTGGACTGCAGGATCTGGTTGAAGTTGGTCAGCGCGCTGGTCTGCGAGGCCGCGCCGTTGAAGCCGCCGTCGAACGGCATGATGGAGAAGTTGTTCGGGGTGAAACCCTGTGACTTCGCCTCCAGCAGCATCTGCTTGCCGAACCAGCCTGTGCCGTCGGCGGTGCCGGCGGTGGTGACGGAGACGTAGAGTCCGGGGTTGTTCTGCTGGAGGATCTTGGCGGCGCCGATCTCGTTCTTGATGGCCGCCGTGTTCTCGTACTCCGGCTCTTCGAGGTCGAAGTCGATGGCGTGCAGTCCGTACTTGGTGATGACCTGCTGGTACGCCGCGGCCGTGGCAGCCGCGTCCGAGCACACCTGGCCGAGCTTGGTACCGCCGTAACCGCCGATGGAGACGGAGACGTCGCCGCCCTTGGCACGGATGGTGTTGACGACCGACTGCACAGCGGTGTCCGAGGAGACCGCGGCCGTACCGCCCCATGTGGGGCTGCAGCCGCCGCCGTTGGGGGCGAGGACGAAGGCGAGCTGGAACGCCTTGAGGCCGGTGGCGTCCATGATGGCGGCCGGGTCCGGCGGGTCGTTGTCGAGCGGCATCAGGTAGGGAGCCGCGGCGTACCAGCGGTTGCTGAGTGCGGAGGTCGCGCCGGAAGCGCTGCCCGCGACCAGTGCGGTCGTGCCCGCTGCGGCGAGTCCGACGGCGGCCGCCGCGCCCAGACATGCGCGAAGACGTCTCACTGCGTGCCTCCAGGGAGTGGGGAGAGTCGCCCCAGCTTCCTGTAGGTGTTGCGTCCATGCCAATAGATTGGCCTAGACCAAATAACTTTTGGACTAGACCATACGATTGCTTTACCTCTTGGGTCAGCCCCGCGCCTGCGCCCTGACATGTGCCGGGTACCACTTCGTGAAGCGGATCGCCGCGACCAGCAAGGCGATCGGGATGACCCAGTTGAGCCAGTCCGACCCCGACTTCACGTGCAGTGCGAGCAGTCCCAGCAGGGCCGTCGCCAGGAACACCCCGCCCCACATGGCCGTCAGGATCCGGTTGGTGCGCCGGAACAACGGCGAGTCCCAGTACCTGCGGGGCACCGACTCACGTGCGTACTGCTCGGTGAACGGAGTGAAGGCGAGGGAGCCGAGTGCCACGACGGCGATCACCCCGTTGGACAACGTCTGCGCGTAGGTTTCCAACCACATCAGGTCCTGCCGGTCCACCACGAGCCCGAGTACGAAGATGACGGCGAAGAACACCAGACTCGCCGCCTCCAGAATCCTGAAGCTCCCGCGTCGCAGGTCGGGCACATTGAGCACAAGGGCAGCGATGAGCGCGGCCAGTGCGGCGTACTTCCACGTACTGGGGCTCGCCACCACGTCGAAGATGATCCAGGGGGCGAAACCGAGGAAGACGCTGTTGGTGCGCAGGGCTTCGCGGCTGGACGCATCGGCCTGCGCATCGGCCGCCGGCATTCCGGACTGCGGCATTCCGGACTGCGGAGACTCGCCGCTCCCCGTCGCTCCGCGTCCTCGATTCGCATCGGGTTGAGCCATCGGACACCTCCGCGGACGGCGCCTCCATGTCGGAAACCGAGAGCGCGAGGAAACCCCCGGCCGGGGCGCTGAGGCGAGGACCTCTGCTTCTCATGCTGCGACCGCCCCAACCCCGCCGCATCCGCTGCGGAAGTCCCCCCGGTGTCGGTTCGGCACTCCGTTTGCAGGCGGCAGACCTCGGCGTTTGACTGAAGGATGACGGCCGACTGCCCGTCGGCGCCAGGACAGTTCGCTCGCTCCCCGCCGCGCCGGGACTCACCATGACCTCGCACCCGCCCACCACGTTGGACCCCACCCGCGTCGCGCACCTCATGGGCTCCTTCGCCCCGGTCTCCGAAGAGGTCGACGTCATCGATCTGGAGGTCCAGGGGCGCCTGCCGAACGACCTGGACGGGCTGTATCTGCGCAACGGCCCCAATCCGCGCTTCGGCCCCATCGGCTCCTACCTCTATCCGCTCGACGGCGACGGCATGCTGCACGGGGTGTGGATCTCCCAGGGCGAAGCGCGCTACCGCAACCGGTTCGTGCGCACACCCGCCGTGCTCGCCGAGGAGAAGGTCGGACGAGCGCTGTGGGGCGGACTGGAATCGATGATCATGCCGGGTCCGGCGGACGTGGGCCCCGATCTGGCCGACACATTCAAGGACCTGCCCGACATCAACGTCGTCAGACACGGTGGCAGGATCCTCGCCCTGGCCGAATCCGCCTGCCCCTTCCGGGTGAGCCCGGATCTGGACACTCTCGGCAAGGAGACCTTCGGCGGCGCACTGCCCTCCGGCATCACCGCGCATCCGAAGATCGACCCGCTCACCGGTGAGATGGCGGTCTTCTGCTACGGCCTCGAACCGCCGTGGCTGACCTGGTCGATCATCGGACCCGATGCAACGGTGCGGCGCGGCCCCACCGTCGTGGCCGGGGTCGACGAACCCATGATGGTCCACGACATGGCGTTGACGAGCCGCCGCTTGGTGCTCGTCCTCGCACCGGCCTTCTTCGATCTGTCGGCCGCCATGAGCGGTGGCTCCTTCATCGCCTGGCGCCCCGAGCGCGGCACACGGGTGGCGCTCGTTCCACGGGACGGAGGGCCGGTGCGCTGGGCCGAGGACGAGGCTTTCTGGCTGTGGCACACCGTCAACGCGTACGACTCGTCAGGCCGGCCCAGTGAGCCGGACGGACCGGACCCGACGGTGACGCTCGACTACGTACAGTGGCCCCGGTTGGCACTCGGTGACTCCGAGATGTCGGGCTCGGGACGTGCGGCCGACAGGGAGGGCGGCAGCGGTCTGGCACGAGCCGTGATCGATCCGGCGGCCGGGACCATGCGGCGCACCCTGCTCGACGACTCCCACGTGGAGTTCCCGCGCGTCGACGACCGCCTGATCGGCCGCCGCCACAGCCGCTGCGCGCTGGCAGCGCGTACCCCTGGTGCGGAACTCCTCTCAGGCGAATTCGACGCGTTGCGCTGGTACGGCACCCAGGGCGCCGCGGGCTCGTGGCCTGCGGGGAACCTCTCGGTCGGGGAACCGGTGTTCGCACCGGTGCCGGGTGACCCGTCGGAGGATCACGGCTACTGGATGACGTACGCGACGGACAGGACGGACGGGACGAGTTGGCTGCTGGTCTTCGCGGCGCAGGAACCGGAGGCGGGGCCGGTGGCGCGCGTACGGATCCCGGTGCGCGTACCACTGGGCCTGCACGGATGCTGGCTGCCGACGGAGGAGTGACGGCATCGTCGTGCGTGGAATTCACCTGATGCCGGGCCTCCAGGGCACTGCCGTAAGTCGGTCGTCCTTCGGGTAGGCGCACCAGCGGAGTGACGTAGGGTGAGCACCGAGGTGGAAGACCGGAGGGGGCATGGGGTGGCACCGGAAACGGTGCGGTTCGCGGTACTTGGACCGGTTCGGGTCTGGCGGGCGGGGACGGAGCTGCATCTCGGGCGTCCGCAGGAAAGGGCGCTGCTGGCCCTGCTGTTGGTACGGGCAGGGCAACCCGTCTCCATGAGTGAGATCGTCGACGTCCTGTGGGGCCGGCGTCCGCCGGACACCGCGGTCAATGTGGTCCACCGGCATGTCGGGGCACTGCGCCGCCTGTTGGAGCCCGGTCTTCCCACCCGGGCACCGGGCCACTGGCTGCTCCGGGATACGGGCGGATACCGACTGGTGGCCGACAGCGGCTCTCTGGACCTGTTGCGCTTCCGTGCGCTGCGGATCGAGGCCCGGCGGGCCGCCTCCGACGGAGCGCCCGCACGGGCCGTGGATCTCTTCACCGAGGCGTTGTCGCTGTGGCAGGGGCCGGCCGCCCACGGAATCCCCGTGGAGGCGCGCGCACACGCGGCGTTCGGCTCACTGGACGACGAGCGCCTCGCGACCGTGAAAGAGGCCGCCGATGTCGCGCTGCGTGCGGGCGTGCCGGGTGTGGTCCTCCCCCGGCTCCGGGAGGCCGCTGCCGACAGCCCGTTGGACGAACCGCTGACGGCCAGGCTGATTCTCGCTCTCTCGGCCACCGGTCAGCGGCCTGAGGCGCTCAGCACATACCTCACCGTGTCGGACCGTCTCGCCGACGAGTTGGGCATCGATCCTGGACCGGAGCTGCGCGACGCCCACCAGGCGGTACTGCGCGACGCGGCATCGACGGCGGCCGGGCCCGGAGCCGGGGCCTCCGAGGCGCGCACCGCCCAAGGTCCGGCGGCCTCGGACCTGGTCGGTCCGCGAGCGGTCCCCCTGCCCGTGCCCGCGCAACTGCCGCTCGATCTGCCGACGTTCACCGGTCGGCGGGCCGAACTGGACGAGGTCCTCGCACCCCTGTCGAGCGAGGGGCGGTCCGCCGAAACAGTGGTGATCAGTGCCATCGGTGGAATGGCCGGAGTCGGCAAGACCACGCTCGCCGTGCACTGGGCCCATCGGGTCACGGACCGCTATCCCGACGGGCAGCTCTACGTCAATCTGCGGGGCTTCGACCCGTCGGGGGCCGTCATGCGCCCCGACGAAGCGATCCGCGGTTTTCTGGACACGCTGGGAGTACCGCCGGAACGCGTCCCGCACGGTCTGGACGCCCAGGCCGCGCTCTACCGCAGCATGCTGGCCGGACGCCGGTTCCTCGTCCTGCTGGACAACGCCCGGGATTCCGATCACGTACGGCCGCTGCTGCCCGGCACGCCCGGCTGCCTCACGATCGTCACCAGCCGGAACCAGCTCTCCGGTCTGGTGGCCGCCCATGGGGCCCACTCCCTCACACTGCGTCCGCTCGACACCGACGAGGCACGGGAACTCCTCATCCGCCGTCTGGGGGCCGAGCGGGTCGCCGCCGAGCGGGAGGCGGTGGCGGAGATCATCGCACTGTGTGCCGGGCTGCCGCTGGCCCTGGCCTGCGTCGCCGCCCGCGCGGCCACCCACCCGCACTTCTCGCTGTCGGCCATCGCCGCCGAGCTGCGCGAGGCCCATGGCAGTCTCGACGCCTTCATCGAGGCCGACGCGTCGGCCGATGTCGGCGCGGTCTTCTCCTGGTCCTCCCGCGCCCTCTCACCCGCCGCCGCCCGCCTCTTCCGACTGCTCGGACTGCATCCCGGACCTGATTTCACCGCACCGGCCGCTGCCGCCCTGGCCGGGCTCGCGGTACGGGAGGCGCGGCTGCTGCTGACCGAGCTCTCGCGCGTGCACCTCATCAACGAGCATGCCCCCGGCCGGTACGCCTTCCACGACCTGCTCCGCGCCTACGCCGCCGAACTGGCGCACACCCAGCACAGCGAGGCCGAGTGCCGGGCGGCCGTAGACCGGCTGTTCGAGCACTATGTGTACTCGGCGCACGCCGCCGGTCTGCTGATCGCACCGTACGTGGACACGATGCCGCTCCCGCCTCTCCCCGAGGGGGCCCTCCCCGAACCACTCGCCGACGACGAGTCGGCTCTGAACTGGCTGGCGGCCGAGTACGCGGTGCTGCTCGCCGTCATCGACGCGGCCACGAGCTCCGGTTCGGACCGCCTTGTCTGTCTGCTCGTCTCGTCCCTGGAGCGGTTCTTCGACCGGCAGGGGCACTGGCACGACTGGGTGGTCGCCCAACGGACCGCGCTCGACGCCGCACTGCGGCTGTCCGACCCCGTCGTGGAAGCTCACGGCCTGCTCGGACTGGCCCGGGTGGAAGGCCGACTGGGCCTGCGCGACGAAGCCGGTGCCCACCTCGACCGTGCCCTGGAACGCTTCACCGAACTCGGAGACGACGTCGGGCGGGCCTACGTCCACCTGAGCCTCGGCTGGGAGGCCGAGCAGCACGGTGACCTCCCCGGCGCCCTCCGTCATGACCAGCTGGCCCTGGACCTCTTCCGGGCCACCGGTCGACGGGCCGCGCAGGCAACCGCCCTCAACGCGGTCGGCTGGGACCACGCGACGCTCGGGGATCACCAACAGGCCCTGAGCCACTGCCTCGAGGCCTTGACCATTCAGCGGGATCTCGGAGACCACATCGGCCAGGCCGCCACCTGGGACAGCATCGCCTACGCCCACCACAACCTAGGCGACCACCCGCAGGCACTCACCAGTTACCGCAACGCTCTCACCATCTTCCGGGACCTGGGCGTGCCGTCCGAGGAGGCCGGAACCCTCGTCCGTATCGGTGACACGCACCGTACGACAGGCGACCACGAGGCCGCCCGCGCCGCCTGGCGCAGCGCCCTCGCCCTCTTCACCGAACTCGCCCATCCCGACGCCGAGCGGGTCCGTGCCCGGCTCGATGAACTCGGCGAACCGCACGGTGACGCCTGACGGGAAGCGTGCCCCGGGAATCTCAGTCCCGGGGCACCCATCGGTCAGCTGAGTGAGCTGTCTATCGAGGACAACGGCACGGAGAACAGCACCCGTTGCGGAATCGCGGTGTCGGTTCCTGTCCAGTGCCCTGCGCTGTCGGCCGCCCATTCGGTGAGCGTCCACACCCGGCCCGTACTCCACCAGTAGGACATGCTCTCGGTGTGCTGGCCCCAGCAGGCGTACATGATGTCCTGCCCGCAGTTGGCGGCCGCCGTGGCTCCGCTGGTGTTCTGCCGCCACAGGATGCCGTGCTGGCCGACACCGCCGCGCGCGTCGTCGACGTAGAAGTTCGGTGTGCCACCGCTGGTGGCGCTGTGCGACAGCACGCCCTGCAGCCCGACGGCGCTCGTCTCGTACGCCGCCGAGGCGTTCACGTGGCTGCTGCTGTCCGTGGCGAGGTAGCCGGGGTCGGAGCTGAAGTCGTACCGCCAGATGCGGGCCGGCTCCGAGCCGCCGGAGGAGAACCACTCGGTGGCGACCAGGCTGTCCGGCACGCTGCTGCGGTCCAGCGAGATGGACCCGAAGCACGGCCGGGAGTCGTCGTTGGTCGAACTACAGGCCCCGCCGGCGAGGCTGTAGGAGCCGACGGCCGGCATCACGTACTGGTAGCCGTCCGCCGACCATCCGCCACTCACCTTGCCGACCGCGGAGCTGTTGACGGTCGCCTGGAGGATGCGCTTCATGTCGAAGATGTACATCACGTTGTTGTCGGAGTCCTTCTCCCACGACGTGACGATCAGCTTGTCCTGGTACCAGACCATGCCGCCCATATGGGATTTGAGCGCGCGGTAGTCGGTGCCGCCGTTGAGCGGGATGACCGGCAGCACCCAGCGGTACTTGAGGTTGTTCGGGTCGTTGGCGTCGATGAAGGCGATACGGCCCATGTGGTCGGTGGTGGTGGTGCCGTTCTGGCCCCACCCGGACAGGATGACCTTGTTGGCGCCCCACACGCCGTCGTTGTCCGCGTCTCCGGAGGAGGTCACGGACTGCGGCAGCCAGTCCTGTGTCACCGCGTCACCGGTGTCCCAGCAGTACGCGGACTCAGCGGTCGGTTTCACCGGCAGGGCGGCGGTCTCGGTGCTGTTGCAGTTCGCCGCGTTCCGCATCGGGTGGTTGGCACTGGCGAGGACCTGGTCGACCCCGCGGGAGGTGCCCATCTCGCTCGCCAGGTTGTCGAGAGAGGCCGTCGGGACCCGGTGCTCGACCAGTTGGAGCTTCGCCAGCTCCGAGGACGAGGTGATCGTGGTCAGTTTGTTGGGGTTGTCGCCGGGGGCCGCCTGAGCGGTGCCCGCCGACACCAACAGCATGGCCACCGCCAAATACGCGGTGGCCGCAGCGGGTCTCAGGCTCCTCTTGAATATTCCGTTGATCTTCACCTGACAGATGCTAGGGCGTTGTTGACCCCTGTTCTCGGCGATTGAGGACGGAACTTCACCGTTCGTCAGACCGTGCGCCGGCTGTGACGATCGAGACGGCTGTCTACCCGTGGTCCGGACTTGGTCGGGCGGTGTCGTTCGAGGTTGTTTCGGGTTTGGTGTGGAGGACTTCGCGGGCCTGTTCGGCGGCGCGGGTGATGCTTTCGCTGATGAAGTCGAGGAAGCGGGCGATGTTCTCCAGGCGGGTGGCGGCGGGGGTGTGGGGGCCAAGGACGGCGACGCCTTGGCGTGCGGTTTCGACGAGTTGGTCGTTGGCACGGGCGCTGGCGATCGTCGCCTCGTACCAGGCGTCGTCGTCGACGACGTAGCGGTCGCGGCGGCGTTCGTCGCGTTCTCGGCGGACGAGGCTCTGGCTCTCCAGGAAGGCGATCGCCTTGGAGATGGACGCCGGGCTGACCTGGAGGCGCTGGGCGAGTTGGGACGCGGTGAGGCTGCCCGCGTCGGTGGTGAACAGGCAGGTCAGCACCCGGGCCGTCATCTTGGTCAGGCCCGAAGCCATGAGGACGGTGGTGAACGTCTCCTCGTACGCGGCCACGGCCTCGGCATCGCGTCCGTGCGGCTGAGGGACTGATTCCGGCCCTCGGGAAGAGGCGGGCCTGCGCCGGTGGGCGCGGCGTTCGGTGGCGCGGTGGGCCAGATCGGCGCGGTAGGCGGTGGGACCGCCGTTGCGCATCACCTCACGCGTGATCGTCGAGGTCGGACGGTCGAGGCGTCGGGCGATCTCGGCGTAAGGGAGGCTGTCGGCCAACCCCAGCGCGATCTGCTGGCGTTCCAGCTGGGTGAGCCTGCCTCCCGGCATCGCGATCTCCTCGGTGATCCATCGTGGCGGTCCTTGATCCCCTCACCATAGCGTTCACTTCTCATCCATTGCAATGGCCGGAGCAGTTGCCGTTGCGTTGCTTTCAAGTCCGTTGCAACGGTTTCATAGCCTCTACCTGCACATATGCAGATTAGCCGCAACAAGTACATTGCCGGATTCTGGAAAGCAACGTAGCGTTTCCGGTGTCAGAAACAACGAGCGAGCACGGGAGAGCACGATGCAGAAGTTCGACACCCCCGCCCCGATCTCCGCCGTCCTGGACATCCCCGCCGGACGTATCCAGTTCATCGCCGCAGACCGCGCCGACACCACTGTCGAGGTCCTGCCCGCCGACCCCTCCAAAAGCCGCGACACCAAGACCGCCGAGCGAACCACCGTCGCCTATGCCGACGGCGTCCTGCGGATCACGGCCTCGACCCCCGACAACCGGCTCTTCGGCCCCTCCGGATCTCTGGAGGTCACCGTCCGACTGCCCGCCGGCTCCCGCATCGAGGCCAAGGCCGCCAGTGCCGAGCTCCGCGGCGTCGGACGCCTCGGCGACGTCGCCTTCGAAGGCGCGTACCGCCAGATCAAGATCGACGAGGCCGCGAACGTCCGCCTCACCGCGATCGACGGCGACGTCGAGATCGGCCGGCTGGGCGGCTCCGCGGAGATCAGCACCGCAAGGGGCGACATCCGGATCACCGAGGCCCTGCGCGGCACGGTCGTGCTCCGCACCCAGTCCGGCGACATTTCGGTCGGCGCCGCCGCCGGCGTCTCGGCCGCCCTGGACGCAGGCACCGACCACGGCCGCGTCAGCAACGCCCTCAAGAACGACGGCACCGCCGAACTCGACATCCGCGCCACCACCTCCCGCGGCGACATCACCGCCCGCAGCCTCTGAAGGAGCAGAACCAGGACCAACCGGCCGGGCCCACCCTCGATCGAGATCCTGTCGGTCGTCGCCGAGGACCCGGCCGGTCCGTCCGAGGGGCCTGCGATCCACGTCCAGGGCCTGAAGAACGCGCACAAGACGCCCTCAAGCGACCAGGGGAAACACATGACGAAGAACAGCACTTCCTCGACCGGTTCGAAGTGGACCGGCATGGTGCCGGTCGACGATACGGCCCTGGCCGTCACCGACACCGGCGGTCCCGGTATCCCTCTGGTCTACCTCAATGGCCAGTTCGCCACTCAGGGGTACTGGCGGCGGGTCATCGACGAACTGGGGTCGGGGTGGCGGCACATCACCTACGACGAGCGGGCCCGTGGCAGATCGAAGCGTTCGGCGGACTATTCCTTCGAGGCAGCCGTCCGGGACGTCGACGCCGTTCTCGCGGCCAGGGGTGTGGACCGGGCGCTGGTGGTGGGCTGGTCCTACGGGGCGGTCGTCGGGGCGCACTGGGCCGACCGGAATCCGGAGCGTGCCCTGGGCGCGGTCCTGGTCGACGGCGCGTTCCCGTACGACTGGCTCGACGAGGCCATGGAGCAGCGGATCCGGAAGCTGTTCGGGCGGATGAGCTGGTTCCTGCCGCTGCTGCGCCCGACGGGCCTGGCCCCGCGGATGACCGCGGAACAGCAGGCGGACAGCAACATCGAGCTCGGCAGGCTCTCCCGCGAGCGCGAGCTGGGCCCCGTGCTGGACAACATCGCCGTCCCGGTGCGGTATGTGGTCGCTTCGGGAACGTCCTTCGGAAGCCGCGGTGATGAACAGGAACGGATACGCACCAGCCTCGACGCGGTGACCGCCCACAACCCGAACATCCAGATCGGCGCGAAGGTCGCCGGCAACCACGGTGCGATCCTCAAGAAGGACTTCCCGGCCGTCGCCGAGGCCGTACGCGAGATCGCCGCCCTCGACCGCAGGGGGCGCTGAAGACACGACCGGCGGACTGACGACAACCGCGCTTGCCGTGGCACATGTCGCGGGCCGTCTGCGGCGGCACTCCGGCACGGCGGCTGCCGGTTCGTCTGTCGGCGGTAGGAGCACTTCGGCGAGTGGCACATCCTTCGTGACGCCCGCCGGCGCGCGGCCCGCGGCCGCCCCGAATTCCACCACCACAACAAAGGCGCCTGCCTCACCCTCGCCTCTGATATCCCGAAAGGGCCCGCGGTATTGAATTGACACACTGGGAAGCGGCGAAACTCAGACCCGCAGTCCGTCGCGCTGCCGAATATTACGCGCCAGAAGAATGGTACATGTATTCAGACTGGCGGTAATAGTTTGATTCCGATGCCGATGCCTTCTGATTTGCTGCTGAGATCGGCTCAATGAGTGGCCTTCTCGGAACGGCCCGGCGCGCTGCATTTCGTTCCGAACCAGCCCCTGTATCCCTTGTGCGTTACCCAGGGCGATGAAAGGCTGGAGACGATGATCGAGCGAAGGAAATTCCTCATGGCCGGTGGACTGGGGGGTGCGGCCATGTTTTCGCGAGGTGATCTGGGAACGCGGTCGTATGCGGCGTCGGCTCACCCGCCGGCAGGGTGTGAGGACCCCGCGGGGACGCCGAACACCCCTCCGCTGGAGAAGTTCGTCGACCCGCTGCCCAGGCCGATGACAGCCATCTCGGATCCTTCCGTCTATCCGGGCGCCGACTACTACGAGGTCACGATGCGGCAGGGCTCGTGGCGCTTCCACCGGGATCTCGAGCCGTCACCCGTGTGGGGTTACTGGGCCACGAACCCGCACGATCCTCACAGGCCGATCGGCATGGGCTATCTCGGGCCGACCTTCAGCGTGACCAGGGACCGCCCGACGGTCGTCAAGTGGCGCAACGAGCTGCCGACCACCCACATGTTCCAGAGCGTGATCAAAATGATTCGCGACAAGGCACCCGTCGTCGCCCCGATCCCTCCGCCTCCCTACAAGTACGTCCCGCAGTTCCCCGATGACATCGACGTGTGGAACGTCGTACACCAGCACGGCGGTTACACAGCACCACAGTCCGACGGCCTGCCGCTGCAGTCGTTCAGCCCGAAGGGCTTCCACGCCGAGGGCTACACCACCCTGGACCCGAGCCGGGTCAAACCCAACGAAGCGATCTACGGCTACACCAACCACGACCATTCATGCATGCTCTGGTATCACGATCACGCCATGGGTATGAGCGCTCTCAACGTCTATGCGGGCCTTGCCGGTCTCTACCTCATTCGTGACCCCGCCGACGAGCGACTCGGGCTGCCGCGAGGCGAATTCGAGGTCCCCCTCATCCTGCAGGACCGGACCTTCAACTCGAACGGCTCGCTCGCCTACACCATGACCGACAGGGAAGGCGAGGACACCCCGGTCGTCAACGGGAAGGCTTACCCTTACCTGGCCGTCGAACGGCGACGCTACCGGCTGCGTATTCTCAACGCTTCGAACGAGCGTTTCTGGCGGCTGAAGTTCGATGTAGACCCCAGAGACGCACTTCATGAGCCCCCACTGCCGTTCTGGCTGATCGGCACCGACGGCGGCTTCCGTGCCCCGCTGCACATGCTGGACTTCCTGATCAGTCCAGCCGAGCGGTACGACCTGATCGTCGACTTCAGTCAGGTTCCCAGCGGCACGAAGGTCAAATTGACGAACTACCCGGGAACGCAGGTCCACTTCCCCGGCATCCCCGGCTGCGGGCCCGAAATCGGGGACATCATGGAATTCCGGGTCACCGAGCGACTGTCCGGAGGTGGGGACAGGACGACGCCACCCGAGAAACTCAAACTGCGGGCGATCGCACCCATCGAACCGAAACCGCACACCCGTCGGCGGGAATGGGTCGTGTACCAGCACCAGCTCTACAGGACGATGACGTTCAACGCGGTGCCATACATGGAGCCGTCCCAGGACTTCATCAAGGAGGGCTCGACCGAGATCTGGGAGTACATCAATCCCAACCACGACGCCCATCCGATGCATGTCCACCTCGTCAATTTCCAGGTGCTGAACAGGCAGCCGATCGACGCGGCCGCCTACCAAAAGGATTACGACAAGTGGATCTACGGTGGCCGCAAACCAAAGGACCACCCGGTGTTGGCCAACTATTTCACCGGCCCGCCGGTTCCGCCGGACCCGGACGAAGCGCTGTCCTACAAGGACACGGTCAAGGCCCCCGCACAGATGGTGACCAGAATCATCATTCAGGAATTCGTCCCGCCGAAGGATGAGATCGCGTCGATTCCGGACAGCGGCGCCACGCTCCCGGCGACATACATCCACCACTGCCACCTCCTCGAACACGAAGACGACGACCTGATGCGCCCGTGGACGATCGTCGACCACGACGGCGGCGACCAGGGCAGTGGCCACGGCCACGGCCACTGACGGGATCGATCGACCCGCCAGTGCCGGTCCGCGCCCAAGGGGCCCGGACCGGCACTGGCGCCGTGACCCGACCCTCCCCGGACCCTTGGACTACGGCGCCCGCAAGAGGGCGGATGCTCTCGGCCCTCGATACATGGCCGTGAGACACCGCTCGCGGCGTGCTGTGCCTCGAAGTTACGGCTGTTGCTGAGCCGGAATGACGTGGGCGCCCGCCGGGTGGCGGGCCTTGGAGACGGCCGAGGCTCCGTCGGACACAGGCGCTGCCACCGTGCGCCACCACGGGGCTTGAGGCAATTCGCCGCCAGGTTCGAAGGGCTGACCCGGTATGGGCACGGCAACCCGAACACCTGCTTCAGCAGCGGCGGCGTACGTGCGCTCGGCGGGCTCTTCCCACGGATGCGGGGCCAGGTTGAAGGTCCCCCAGTGGATCGGCAGCAGCACACCGTGCGGCTCGCCTCCGGCCAGGTCGAGGTGGGCACGGAGGCCCTCCTCCGGTGTCATGTGGATGTCCGGCCAGAAATCGCTGTAGGCGCCGATCTGCATCATCACCGCGTCGAACGGACCGTGCTCCGCCCCGATTTCGGCGAAGCCGGGAAAGTAACCCGTGTCCCCACTGTGGAAGACCCGGTGCCTGGGACCGGCCGCCACCCAGGATGCCCAGAGCGTGCGGCGGTGCAGGGCTCGTCCGCAGAAGTGACGGGCGGGTGTGGCAGTCAGTGTCAGGCCTGCGACCTGTGTCGACTCGTGCCAGTCCAGTTCCGTGATCCGCTCGGGTGCGACGCCCCAGCGCTCCAGGTGCGCCCCCACGCCCAGCGGGGCCGCGAACTGGGCGCCCGTGCCGGCGAGGGCGCGGATGGTGGGCATGTCCAGATGGTCGTAGTGGTCGTGGGAGATCACCACCACGTCCACGGGGCCGAGGTCCTCAAGAGGCAGCGGGACCGGGTGGAGTCGCCGGGGTCCCGCGAAGCCCACCGGCGAACAACGCTCGCCCCATACCGGGTCGAACAGCACCCTTGCGCCGTCGATCTCGGTGAGAACGGTGGAGTGCCCCGTCCAGGTCAGTCGAAGACCGGATTCCGGCGCCGCGTCGGGTCCCATGAGGGCCGGCCGGTGCAGGGGGATCGCCGCGGCCGGCCTGCGACGGACGCGATCGGCCCGGTGAACGTTCGTCCGGGCGAGGTCGAGCGCGGAGCCGGAAGTCATGGTCAGGGTGACCGTCGGGTTGCGGAAGCTGCCGTCGGCGTACTGAGGAGATGCCTGCATACGCTCCAGTCGTGCACCGGTGGGGATGCCGCCGAAGGCGGCGGGGCGAAGCAACCGCCCGAGGCGCGGCAGAGGCATGAGAGGTCTCCGTAGTGATAGCCGGGTGGGCCGAGGCTGTGATGAGACGGGAGGTTCGCTGTCGACCTGACGCCTCGACGAACAGCCCTCGGGGTTTCCGTAGGATCTGCGACCCTGAATGTAGTCACTGGAAACAATGATGTCAACGACAACAATGATGCCAGTGTCTACATGTTCTGGATGTCGGCTTCGCGCTCACGCGCTCCGGCTGACCACCGGTGACCGCCGCCCGGCCCTCGGTACCGTGCGCCGAGGAGAGGATGTGGGCATGGACATTCGGCAGCTGGAGTACTTCCTCGCGATCGTGGATCACGGGGGTTTCAACCGGGCGGCGTCGGCCCTGTACCTCTCGCAGCCGTCGCTCTCCCAGGCCGTTCAGGCGCTGGAGCGGGACTTGGGCAGCAGTCTGTTCCACCGGATCGGCCGCCGGGCCGTGCTCACCGAGGCGGGAACCGCCCTGATCGAACCGGCTCGGGCGGCCGTACGCAGCCTGGAGACGGCCCGCGCCAGCGTCGCGGCCGTGCACGAACTGCGCGAGGGGCGCCTGGACATCGCCGCCATGCCGTCCCAGGCGGTGGAACCGCTGACCACCATGATCCGGGCGTTCACCGGCCGCTATCCCGGGGTGTCGGTGAACATCCGGGCTGCCTTCACCTTCCGCGACGTCGTCGACATGGTGCGCACCGGCGCCGCCGAACTGGGCCTGCTCGCCACGTCGGAACCGCTCACCGACAAGGAGGTGGTCTCGCACGCCGCAGGGGAGCAGCGTTTCGTGCTGGTCACCCCTCCCGACGGGCCGTTCCCTGCGGGCCGGCCGGTCGCCTGCGAGGAGCTGGCCGGGCAGCGGCTGATCGTGGGGCAGCGGGGCACCGGGATGCGGTCCTACGTCGACGGGCTGCGCGAGCGCGGCATCGGCTTCGTCATCGCGGCGGAGACCGAACACCGGGTGGCGATCCTCCCACTGGTGCTCGCGGGGGTCGGGCTGGCCGTAGTCACCGAGTCGTGGCGTACAACGGCCGAGCGAGCCGGGGCACTGGTCCTGGACATCGAGCCGCGGACGACGTTGCGGATCGCGCTGGTCAGCCGCCACGCCGAGCAGTCCCCGGCCGCCCGTACCTTCGTGACCTGCGCGCTTGAGGCCATCAAGCACATCAAGCACTGATCGTGCACCTTATAGGTCAAGCTTATAAGGCAGATCGGCAGAGCGTCTTGGACGGACCTGTGCCCCGATTGCTCCAATCGGGGCATGGCTCACGCTCACCACCACATCGCGCTCATCCCCGGCGACGGCATCGGACCCGAGGTGCTCCCGCCCGCTCAGCAGGTCCTGGCCGCGGTCGGCGCCCGCCACGGCTTCGGCTTCTCCTACACCTCCTACGACGACTGGTCCTGCGAGCGGTATCTGCGCGAGGGCGCGATGATGCCCGCCGACGCTCTCGACCAGCTGCGGGACAAGGACGCGATCCTGCTCGGCGCGGTCGGACACCCGAGCGTGCCGGACCATGTCTCGCTGTGGGGGCTGCTGATTCCGATCCGGCGCGGTTTCCGGCAGTACGTCAACCTGCGGCCGATCCGTGTCTTCGACGGCGTCGAGAGTCCGGTGCGCGGGGCGGTGCCCGGGAAGGTCGACCTCGTGGTCGTACGGGAGAACGTCGAGGGCGAGTACAGCGAGATCGGGGGGCGTCTGCACTGCGGCTTCCCGTCGGAAATGGCCGTGCAGGAAGCCGTGTTCACCCGGGCCGGTGTGACCCGGGTGCTGGACTACGCCTTCGAGCTGGCCGCGCGGCGGGACGGAAGGCTGACCTCGGCCACCAAGTCGAACGGCATCGTGCACACCCTGCCGTTCTGGGACGAGCTGGTCGCCGAGCGAGGTACCGGGTATCCGCAGGTGGCGTGGGACCAGGAGCACATCGACGCGCTCGCCGCCAAGTTCGTGCTCGACCCGGCCCGTTTCGACGTGGTGGTCGCGTCCAACCTCTTCGGCGACATCCTGAGCGATCTGGCCGCGGCCGTGGCCGGCTCCATCGGCATCGCCCCGTCCGCCAACCTCAACCCCGAGCGCGAGTTCCCGTCGATGTTCGAGCCGGTGCACGGTTCCGCGCCCGACATCGCGGGCCGGGGCATCGCCAACCCGCTGGGCGCGATCTGGTCGGCCGCCCTGATGCTCGACCACCTGGGCCACCCCGCGGCGGCCGAGGACATCACCGACGCCATCGCCGCGGTGCTCGCCAAGACCGACGTCCGCACCCCCGACCTCGGTGGCAGCGCCACGACCACCGAGTTCACCGAGAAGCTCCTCGAACTGCTCTGAGCCTCTCTCCCGGCAAGGGCAGCGGATCCCTGTGACGGGCGCTCCGAACTGGTGCGCCTCATCCGGAGGGCGCCAAGGCGCTGTTCGACGGGCTCCAGTCTCAGACTTGCGCCATGCCGCCGTCGACGGTCAGTTCCATGCCTGCGCAGAAGCTGCTCTCGTCGGATGCGAGGAAGACGGCGGCCGCGGCGACTTCCTCGGGACGTCCCATACGTCCGAGCGGGATGACGGATGCGAAGGCCTCCTTGATCGCGTCGACGCCTTCCTTGGAGTCCGCCTGGCTGTCCATGATCGGGGTGTCGATCGGGCCGGGGCTGAGGACGTTGACCCGGATGCCGCGGCCCTTGAGCTCCTTGGTCCAGGTGCGGGCGTAGGAACGCAGGGCGGCTTTGGTGGCGCTGTAGGTGGTGTACCCCTCGACGCCGATGTGGCCCGCGATCGATCCGACGAGGATGACCGAACCGCCGTCGTTCATCAAGGGCAAGGCCTTCTGGGCGGTGAAGAGGGTGCCACGGGCGTTGACATTGAAGGTCCGGTCGAAGGCCGCTTCGGTGATCCGGCCGAACACCTGCGGATCGACCAGACCCGAGTTGGCGACGACGACGTCGATCTTCCCCTTCTCCTCCGCTACGGTCCGGAAGAGCCGGTCGAGGTCGGCGGAGACGCTGACGTCACCCTGGACGGTCGTGACGTTCCTGCCGATCTCGTCCTTCGCCTTGTCCAGTTCGGGCCGGCGCCGTCCGGTGATGAACACGAAGGCACCTTCCTCCACAAACTGTTGCGCCGTCGCAAATCCGATTCCGCTACTGCCGCCGGTGACGACGGCGACCTTGCCGTCCAGCCTGTTCATGGCTGTGACCTTTCATGTGTGCGTCGTATCAGCTCCGGTGCCCGGTCCCTGTGCAAAGAGCGGGCGGGTTCAGATGGCGGTGCGGCCGCCGTCGACGGCGATGGTCGCGCCGGTGACACAGCCGGCCTTCGGCGAGGCGAGGAAGGCGACGACCTCGGCGGGCTCGGCCGCGCGTTTCATCGCGGTGGTCTCGGCGAGGGCGTCGAACAGGTCGCGGGCCTCGGGCCGGGTGTGGCCGGGACCGGGGGCAACGGTGTTGAAGCGGACGCCGCGGCCGCTGTACTCGGCCGTCCAGCCTCGCGTCAGGAACGCCGGCACGGGCTTGGTCGCGCCGTACCCGGTCCCGGTGGCCAGGCCGAGACTGCCGACCATGCTGCCGATGTTGATTACGCTACCCGATCCCTTCGCCGCCATCGCCGGGGAGAACGCCGCCACGAGGAAGAACGGCGCGCGCACGTTGCCGGGGAGCAGTTGTTCGAGCAGTTCCTGCCGGCGCGCGGCGGTCCACGAGCCGAGGTGGATGAGTTCTCGGCCGATCAGGTCCTGCACCATGCTGCTGGTGACCGTCGAGGACGTCCGTCCAGGCCGGCGGGAGCCATCGAGCGGCGTCCGGACGAGCGTCGCCGTGCAGGCGGCTTTCGGCGAACGGCTTCAGCGAAGGGTCGCGACCGAAGTGCGGTAGAGGACTTCCTCGGCGCGGTCCCATGACCAGCCGTTCTCCACCACGAGCGTTCGCCAGCCGGTGGGACCGAACCAGTACCAGAGAAGGTCGGCCGTCTCCTTCAGCGAGTGGGAGGGCGCCGGAGTCAAGTTGTGCAGGTGGCGGGCGGTCGCGCGGAGTGCGTCCCGGTACGCCGCGGTTGCGCGCTCCCACAGGGCCTCGCCGTTCTCATGCACGGGCAGCGCCTTGCGGATCGCTTCATGCACGGCGAACTGCCCTTCGTTGCCCATCCGCGTGCCGTGGGCCAGGGCTTTCAGGACCGACTCCGGCGTCCGCAGGACGAGCAGGTTCTCCATGGCCTGCTCATAACCAGAGGCGATCACACCCTGGTCGACGATCCGGTTCAGGATGTCGCTCTTGCTCCCCACACTCGCGAAGACGGTCTTCGAGGCGACGCCGGCCGCTGAAGCGATGTCGGCGACGGTCACTCGACCGTAGCCGTGCTCGGCGAACAGTTCCGTGGCCTGACCCAGGATCAGTGCCCGCGTCCGAGCGGCGGCCTGCTCGCGCAGCGGGGAGACATAGCGGCGCTTGGACGGCATGGCGCCATCCTAAGACGTGAATTCATTAGGCGTGCTATAACCTCAATATCGGCCGGTCGGCCGCGCGCTCGGCCCCCGTCACGACCGCGCCACCCGTCCCCCTCGGACGGGTCGACGTCACCCCTCAGAGCGCACACCCGTCGAAAGGGATCAACGCAATGGCCATGGATGCCACGGACCTGGCCCACGGACTCTTCCGGGTCCTCGAGACAGGCGATCCGGCACTGGCCGCCGAGGTGGTGCACGAGGACTTCCACAACCGCGAGGCAGCTGTGTCGCCCACGGCCTGCGCACTCCCCGGGCCTGCGGGAGTTCTTGCCTCCGGCGCGTGGATGCGTTTCGCCTTCAGCGACCTGACCTTCCCTGTCCTCGGTATCGCCCGCAACGACGAGCAGGTCTGGGTGCGGCTTCGCATGCAGGGCCGCCACACAGGTCCCTTCGTCCGCTTCCGTGACGGCGCACTCGACCAGGCCATACCGCCCACCGGACGTGACATCGACTTCGAGCAGATCCACGTGCTCGAACTCCGCGACGGCAAAGTGGTCGGACACGAAGCGGTGCGCGACGACATGACCATGCTCGGCCAGCTCGGCGTCTTCCCGCCCGCTCCGGCCACCGCGCTGCGCATGGTCGCCTGGCGAGTGACCGGAAGGGCCACGCGCGCCGCGTCCGACGTCACGGCGAAAGCCGTCGAGGCGGCCGGCCGCCCGTAGGGAAACCCGGGGCCGAGCCACTCAGCAGCTGAGCCACCGAGCCGCTAAACCGCTGAACCGAAGGCCTCCTCGACGTCCTGGCAGGCCAGGCTCCACCGGGATGACACGGACAACGTTCACGCAATCACTCGACGATCGTGCCGTCCCGAACGGCCGCGCCTCCGGCGGGGTCGCCATCGGTGGGCCCTGGTCCGGCCGCCCACGCCGGTAGTGGGGTGGGTTCCGGACCCGGCCCGCCCGACCGACCCGACCATTCGTCGGCGCCCCGCCGACCGACCCGCCCCCTCTCCGACGGGAATATCCGACAATGATTTAGCACTCAACAATATGGACCTGATCGCGGACCGTATGGGAGGCTCACATGGGCACCACCGCCGAGATCGGGGATGGAACTATGTCTGAGCTGGGGCTCCTCGACACCGGCGGCATCCTGCGCCAGGCATGGGTCGCCCCGGACCGGACGAGCTCGGGTCTGGGCTGGGAGCACGCGTATCTGTCCACCCAGCGGGAAACGCCGTACCACTCGACCTTCGACGGCGCCCCCACTCACCTGCTGATCCTTCACCTCAGTGGCCCGGTGACCGTCCGACGCCGGTCGGGCCGGTCGATGCGGGCCCAGCGGATTCCGGCAGGCGGGCTCTTTGTCCACCCGGCAGATCGCGCGCTGGATGTCGAACTCCAGGGGGGCCTGGACACCGTCCACCTCTATCTCAGCGACTCGGCCCTCCAGGAAGCGCACGGCGGCCGTGAGGCGGTGGAACTCGCCGAGGAACTGGGCAGCTCGGACCCGCTGATCGAGCAGGTCATGCTGGCTCTGGACGGCGCCGTGCGGCAGTGGGAGCCCTCCGCCCGTACCTACGTCGATCACCTCGTCGGCATGCTCGCCGCCCAGCTCGCCCAAGCGCACACGGCCGGTCGGCCCGCGGCCCCGGCAGGCGCGATGTCGGGGCTGACCACTCAGCAGCTCGTGTCCGCACGGGAGTTGATGGAGCAACGCATCTCCGACCCGCTGCGCGTCTCCGATCTGGCCGCGGCCACCGGGCTGAGTGCGAGCCAGTTCAGCCGGCAGTTCAGGACGAGCACCGGGAAGTCCCCGCACCAGTTCCTGTTGCAACTGCGGCTGGACCACGCACGCCGGATGCTGCGCACCACGGTCCTGCCCATCCCCGACGTGGCCGTCCACTGCGGTTTCTCCCATCAGGAACACCTGACGCGCGTGATGCGCGCCAAGCTCGGCACGACCCCCGCCGCGGTCCGTCGCGCGGGCTGACGTCGCGCTCCACGGCCTGCCCCGCCCCACCCCTTTCCTCCGGCGCACCACGGGCACCGCATCCACCCCGCGCCCCCGCCAGGCCACCGCCCCGCGCCGATCCTGCAGAAACACGCTCGAAACGTGCAGGAGTCCAGGCGCCCGCCGTCCCCACACTCGGTGTCAGAGATTCAGGGACCCACGGCACACGCGAAGGCGGACCCCCATGCGGAATTTCGTGTACACCTCCCACCCCTCGCGGATCGTCTTCGGCACCGGAACGGTCAGCCAGGTCCGTGCGGAGGTCGAACGACTCGGCTGTACCCGAGTCCTCCTCCTGTCCACTCCGTCGGTGGCCAAGGCCGCCGCCCGGGTCCGTGATGTCCTCGGTGACGTCATCGTGGCGGAGTTCGACGGTGCCACCATGCACACCCCGGTGGACGTGACCGAGCGGGCCCTCGACGTCCTTCGGGAACACTCCGCCGACTGCCTGGTGGCTGTCGGCGGGGGTTCCACCACGGGGTTGGCCAAGGCACTCGCGCTCCGCACCGATCTGCCCCAGCTGATCCTTCCCACCACCTACGCGGGTTCCGAGGTCACCCCCGTCCTCGGGGAGACGCAGGACGGCCGCAAGACCACGGTGGCCTCGCCCGCGATCCTGCCCGAGACCGTTGTCTACGACGTCGAGTTCACCCTCGGCCTGCCGGTGGGCCTCTCGGTCACCAGCGCGGTCAATGCCATGGCGCACGCCGTGGAAGCCCTGTACGCACCACAGGCGAACCCCGTCATCGACGCCATGGCGCTCGATGCGATCGCGCTGAGCGCCCGCGCCCTGCCGACTCTCGTGGCCGAGCCGTCCGACACCGCGGCCCGCGCCGACCTCCTGCATGCCGCATGGCTGGCCGGCACCTGCCTCGGCTCCGTCGGTATGGGCCTGCATCACAAGCTGTGCCACACGCTGGGGGGTGCGTTCGACTTGGCGCACGCCGCGACACACACCGTGATCCTGCCGCACGCGATGGCCTACAACGCCCCGGCCGCCCAAGACGCCATGAGCCGCATCGCCGGCGCACTCGGCGTGCCGGACGCTCCGAGCGGGATGTTCGACCTGATCACCTCGCTCGGGGGCCCCACCTCGCTGCGCGAGCTGGGCATGGCGGAGGCGGACCTGCCGCAGGCCGCGCGGCTGGCGCTCGCCACGCCGTACCCCAACCCCCGCGAGCTGACGCCCACGGGAATCGAGAGCCTGTTGCGCGATGCCTGGCAGGGCCGCCGTCCGGCGGTTCCCGCGGCGCCGACTCCTGCCCCGCGGGCCCCTGGGCTGTCGGCCCCCGCGCCGCACGGCGTGGCTTCGGACGTGGAGCGCCTGACCGCCCAGGTGGTGGCGAGCTTTGCGGACGCACCCGATCCGCGGGGCAGGCAGCTGCTCAGCGACCTCGTACGGCACCTGCACCACTTCGTGACGAGCAATGACGTCACCGAATCCGAGTGGCAGCAGGCCATCGACTTCCTGACCCGTACCGGACAGATCTCCACCAGCACCCGCCAGGAGTTCGTGCTGCTGTCCGACACGCTCGGTGTCTCCAGCATCGTCGACCTGCTCACCCATTCACGCACCCCGCAGACCACACCGTCAGCGGTCCTCGGCCCCTTCTACACGGACGGACCGCCGGAAACCGCGCAGGGCGCCGACATCTCACAGGGCGTGGCCGGCACTCCGCTGTGGGCCGACATCCTCATCACCGATACGGACGGACGGCCCGTGCCGAATGCCGTCACGGACGTCTGGCAGGCCAACAAGGACGGTTTCTACGACGTCCAGTTGCCCGAGTTCGACGGACCGGTGCTGCGGGGCCGCCTGCGCACCGACGCGCAGGGACGTCTGCGCTTCTGGACGACCCTGCCGGCCGAGTACCCGATCCCGGACGACGGACCGGTGGGACAGCTGCTCCAAGCCGTCAAACGTCATCCCTACCGTGCGCCCCACCTGCACTTCATGATCTCCGCCGCCGGCCACCAGCGCCTGATCACCCAGCTGTTCGTGAAGGGCGGCCACTACATCGACTCCGACACCGTGTTCGGCGTCAAGGAGGGCCTGATCGTGGATTTCACACGCCAGGTCGGACCGACCCCGGACGGCCGTGCCGTCGACGGGGAGTGGCGCAGCCTGCAGTTCACCTTCCGCATCGCCCGCCTGGCCGACGGCCCCGCACACTGACCTGGAGCAGTCTCATGGACTCGACCCACACCTACGACACCGACGTCCTCGTGGTCGGCAGTGGCCCCGCCGGTGGATCCGCGGCCCTGCTCCTGGCCACGTACGGCATTCGCACCCTGCTCGTCACCAAGTACGGCTGGCTGGCCGACACCCCCCGTGCGCACATCACCAACCAGCGGACCATGGAGGTACTGCGCGACCTCGGCGTGGACGGCGAGGCCGCCGCGGCCGGGAGCCCCGCCGAACTCATGGGCGACACCGTTCTGTGCACCGCCCTGGCCGGCGAGGAGATCGGCCGGATCCGCAGCTGGGGCACCGGCCCGCACGCGGCGACCGAGTACGGTGCCGCCAGCCCGACGCAGATGATCGACCTTCCGCAGACCTTTCTGGAACCGATCCTGGTGAAGAACGCCGCGGCGCGGGGAGCCAAGATCCGCTTCGACACCGAGTTCCTCAGCCTGGAACAGGACGCCGACGGAGTCACCGCCCGGCTCCGGGACCGGGTACGCGGAGACGAGTTCACCGTGCGGGCCCGCTACCTGATCGGTGCCGACGGCGGCCGCAGCAGCGTGGCGGAGCAGATCGGACTGCCGATCGCCGGACAGAGCGGCAAGGCCGGCAGCATGAACATCGTCTTCAAGGCCGACCTGTCCCGGCACGTGGCCCACCGCCCGAGCGTTCTGTACTGGGTGATGCGTCCCGGCGCCCACATGGGCGGCATCGGCATGGGGCTGGTACGCATGGTGCGGCCGTGGAACGAATGGCTGCTGGTGTGGGGATACGACATCGACCAGCCCCCGCCCCTCATGGACGAGGCGACCGCCCGGGACATCGTCCACGACCTCATCGGCGACCGCGACATTCCCGTCGAGATCATGTCGAGCTCGCTGTGGACGGTCAACCACAGCTATGCCACGACGTATTCGGCCGGGCGGGTCTTCTGCGCCGGGGACGCGGTCCACCGGCACCCGCCGTCCAACGGCCTCGGGTCCAACACCTCGATCCAGGACTCGTACAACCTCGCCTGGAAGCTCGCCATGGTCATCCGCGGTCAGGCCGGACCGGAACTCCTCGACACCTACACCGCTGAACGGGCACCGGTCGGCCGGCAGATCGTCGATCGCGCCAACCTCAGCCGTGACCAGTTCGGCCCGATCTTCCAGGCACTGGGACTCGACGAGTACAGCGAGGAGGAGGACATTGTCGACGGTCTCGCCGCGTGCCGCAGCGGGACGGCCGACGGCACCAAGCGCCGACAGGCGCTGGAAGAGGCCATCCAGCTGAAGAACTACGAGTTCAACGCGCACGGCGTCGAGATGAACCAGCGCTACGACTCCTCCGCGGTCGTCCAGGACACCGGCGCCGTCGAGGAATGGACCCGGGATCCGGAGCTTTTCCACCGGCCGACGACCCGCCCCGGCGCGAAACTCCCGCACGCCTGGCTCGTCGACGGCAACGGCCACCGCCTGTCCACGCTGGACGTCGTCGGCAAGGGAACCCTCACGCTGATCACCGGTCTGTCCGGTGGAGTGTGGGAGTCGGCCGCGGCCGACTGCGCCGAGGCACTGGGGATTCCCCTGAAGTGCGTGCGCATCGGCGCCGAGGACAGCCGCGACGCCTACGGCGAGTGGCGCCGGACATCGGAGGTGGCCGAGGACGGATGCCTGCTCGTCCGCCCGGACGGACACATCGCCTGGCGGGCCTCTTCGGCGCCGGACTCCGACTCCGCGGCCTACGGCGAGCTGCTCGAAGCCGTGAGGACCGTACTGCACCGTTGACGACCGCGACGCGACACCCGCGTACAGCCACACACTCACACCCCCACACGGAAACCCGAACACAGGCAGACACCGCTCGGGGCGATTCTGCCGGACCGGAACGGAGCGCAGTGCACATGGACAAGGTGGTTGCCACGGCCGAGGAGGCACTGGCCGGCGTCATGGACGGAGCGTCCCTGGCCGTGGGCGGCTTCGGCCTCAGCGGCGTCCCCGACGTGCTGATCCACGCGCTGTACGCGACCGGCGTGACCGGGCTGAGCGTGGTCTCCAACAACTGCGGCGTGGACGGCGGTGGCCTGGGCATCCTGCTCGCCGCCGGTCGCATAGCCCGCGTCACCGGCTCATACGTCGGCGACAACAAGGAGTTCGCCCGCCAGTACCTCTCCGGTGAACTGCTGGTCGAACTGACGCCGCAGGGCACGCTCGCCGAGCGTCTGCGCGCCGGCGGATGCGGCATCCCCGCCTTCTTCACGCCCGCCGGTGTCGGTACCCAGGTCGCCGAGGGCGGCCTGCCCTGGCGCTACGCCCCCGACGGCACCGTGGCCGTCGCCTCACCGCCCAAAGAGGTCCGCGAGTTCGACGGCCGGCGTTACGTGCTCGAGCACGGCATCACCACCGACTTCGCGCTGGTGCGGGCCGCCAGGGGCGATCGCCACGGCAATCTCGTCTTCCACCGCTCGGCCCGCAACTTCAACCCGCTCGCCGCGATGGCCGGCCGCGTCACGATCGCCGAGGTCGAGCAGTTGGCCGAGCCCGGCGAGCTCGACCCGGACGAGATCCATCTCCCCGGCGTATTCGTCCAGCGTGTGGTGGAACTGACGCCGGAACAGGCCGCGGACAAACACATCGAACGGCGCACTGTCTCCGCGCCGTCGGAACGAAGGACGGTGCGGCACTGATGCCATGGACCAGGGACGAGATGGCCGCGCGCGCGGCGGCGGAGATCCAGGACGGCGACTACGTCAACCTCGGCATCGGACTGCCCACGCTGGTGCCCGAGCACGTGGCCGAGGGAGTGCACGTGGTACTCCAGTCGGAGAACGGTGTCCTCGGCGTCGGGCCGTACCCGGCCGAGGAGGACGTGGACCCCGACCTGATCAACGCCGGCAAGGAGACGGTCACCGTGTTGCCGGGCGCGAGTTTCTTCGACTCCGCGTTGTCCTTCGGAATGATCCGGGGCGGTCACATCGACACCGCCATTCTGGGCGCCATGCAGGTCTCCGCCACCGGAGACCTCGCCAACTGGATGATCCCGGGCAAGATGGTGAAGGGCATGGGCGGTGCGATGGACCTCATTCACGGCGCCCGCCGGGTCATTGTCCTGATGGACCACTGCGCCAAGGACGGCAGTCCGAAGCTCGTCGACGCGTGCACCCTGCCCCTCACCGGCGTGGCGTGCGTCGACCGCGTCATCACCGACCTCGGCGTGCTGGACGTCACCGAGGACGGACTCGTCCTCGTGGAGACCGCTCCCGGCGTCAGCACGGACGAGATCGTCAGCCGTACCGCCGCGCCCGTGCGCGTGCCGGACCCCGTCGGCTGACCCCGCTTCAGTACTCCCCCTCCCAACTTCCCCCCCCACCACAAGGAGTCCCGATGAACGAGCGCCTGCGGGACGTCTACGTCGTCGACGCCGTCCGCACCCCGATCGGCCGCTACGGCGGTGCCCTGTCCGCTGTGCGCCCCGACGACCTGGCCGCCGGAGTCGTACGTGAACTGCTCCGCCGCAGTCCCGCCCTGGACCCGTCCCTCATCGGTGACGTGTTCTTCGGAAACGCCAACGGCGCCGGGGAGGAGAACCGGGATGTCGCCCGTATGGCCGTGCTGCTGGCCGGTCTTCCCGTGACGGTCCCCGGAACCACCGTCAACCGGTTGTGCGGTTCGGGGATGGAGGCGGTCATCCAGGCCGCCCGCGCGGTGGCGCTCGGCGACGCCTCCGTCGCCGTGGCCGGCGGAGTGGAGTCCATGAGCCGCGCCCCGTGGGTCCTGCCCAAACCGGAGCGGGCCTTCCCGGTCGGCAACCAGCAGCTGTACTCCACCACCCTCGGCTGGCGGATGGTCAACCCGCGGATGCCCGACGAGTGGACCATCCCGCTCGGCGAGAGCGCCGAGCTGATCGCCGACAAGTACGGCATCACCCGCGAGGCCCAGGACGCCTTCGCGCTCGCCAGTCACGAGAAGGCCGCCCGGGCGTGGAAGGACGGTGCGTACGACGCCGAGGTGGTCCCCGTCGAGAACGTGGACCTGCCCCGCGACGAGGGGATCCGGGACAACACCTCGCTCGAAGCGCTGGCCCGCCTCAAGCCGGTCTTCCGTGCGGGCGGCACGGTCACGGCCGGCAACGCCTCGCCTCTCAACGACGGCGCGGCGGCCCTGCTGCTGGTCGACGAGGCCGGGCTGGCCGAGACGGGGCGCGAGCCGCTGGCCAGGATCCGGGCCAGTGCCGTGACGGGCATCGAGCCGCAGTACTTCGGCCTCGGCCCGGTCGACGCCATCCGCCAGGCCCTGACGAAGGCGGGCCGCACCTTGGACGCCCTGCACACCGTCGAGCTCAACGAGGCGTACGCCGCCCAGGCGCTGGGCTGTCTCGCCGCCCTGCCGGAACTCGACTCCGGCATCCTGAACCCGAAGGGCGGCGCGGTCGCCATCGGGCATCCCCTCGGCGCCTCCGGCGCTCGCATCACCGGAGCGGTTGCCCATCAGCTCGCGGAAGCGGGCTCGGGCACGGGCCTGGCCGCGCTCTGCATCGGCGTCGGGCAGGGTATGGCCCTGGTTCTGGAGCGCTGAGGCGGCCACCTCCGGGTCAGGGTGTCGTCGCCACGCGTTCGAGTGCGGCGGTGAGTGCGGCGAGGTCATGGCCCGCGAGGTTGTCGAGGACGTGCCGCCGGATGCTGGCGAGGTGGGCGGGCCAGGCCTCCTGGAGACGGGCGAGGCCGTCGTCGGTGAGGACGGCGTTCCAACCGCGCAGGTCTTCCTGGCACTTGGCTCGTTGGACGAACCCCTGCTTTTCGAGGCGGTTGACGACACGGGTCATGCCGCTGAGCGAGAGATTGCAGGCGGTGGCGAGCTCACTCATCCGCATCCGGCGGTGGGGCGCCTCGGACAGGAACATGAGGGGGGTGTACTCGGAAAGGGGCAGCCCTCCGTCGCCGACCATGTCCGCGTCCACCAGTCGTGGCAGCGCCATCATGACGTGGGCCAGGGCGCGCACGAGCGATTCCTCGGTCTGGTCCAAGGGGCGCAGGGGCTGTTCGTCGTAGGGCATGCCTCACACCCTATCTCCTTGACACGGCAAGCACTCATACATTTACTTGACTCGACAAGCACACATACAAGCGAAGGTGCAAAACATGACAAGGATCGGGATCATCCTCGGCAGCACGCGCCCCGGACGTAACGGTGAGGCCGTCGCCCAGTGGGTGCACGAGCTGGCCACGCACCGCACCGACGCACAGTACGAGCTCGTCGACCTGGTGGACTACAAGCTGCCGCTGCTGGATGAGGCCTATCCGCCGGCGATGGGCCAGTACAGCCAGCCGCACACGCAGCAGTGGGCCGCGAAGATCGCCTCGTTCGACGGCTTCGTCATCGTGACCCCCGAGTACAACCACTCGGTGCCCGGCGCGCTGAAGAACGCCATCGACTTCCTGGCGGCCGAGTGGGCCAACAAGGCAGTCGGCTTCGTCAGTTACGGCTCCACCGGCGGCACCCGCGCCGTCGAGCACCTGCGCCTGATAGCCGGTGAACTGCAGATGGCGGACGTCCGCTCCCAGGTGGCGCTCTCCCTGTTCACCGACTTCGAGAACTTCAGCGTCTTCAAGCCCGCCGACAGCCACCGTGACGCCGTCACCGCCACCCTCGACCAGGTCGTGGCGTGGAGCAACGCCCTCGCTCCGCTGCGCGTCGGCTGAGGAGAGGAATCACGGGGCGCCGCCCACTCACACCCCGCACCGGCGCCCGGCACCGGCGCGGGGTGCGGGGCCCGAGCCCCCTTCGACCGTTACGGGAAAGATAAATCCGCCGATGTCAGAACGTGCCGCCTCCCCCGCGGGTGGGCACCCGATCACACTTGGACTGGACACGTTCGGCGACGTGACCGACGACGCCCAGGGCCGACCGCTCTCGCACGGCGAGACGATCCGCAACCTGGTGGCGGAGGGGATCCTCGCCGATGAGGTCGGACTCGACCACTTCGCCATCGGTGAGCACCACGTCGACTGGATGCCGCTCTCGGCGGCGGATGTGGTGCTCGGGGCGATCGCGTCGCGCACCTCGCGCATACGTCTCGGATCCGGTGTCACCGTCATCAGCTCGGACGATCCCGTTCGGGTCTACCAGCGTTACGCGACTCTCGACGCCGTGTCCGACGGCCGTGCCGAGGTGATTCTCGGCCGGGGCTCGAGCACGGAGTCCTTCCCGCTGTTCGGCTACGACCTCGGCGACTACGACACCCTCTTCGAGGAGAAGGTCGGCCTCTTCGCCGAACTGCGCAAGGAGAAGCCCGTCTCCTGGTCCGGCAGCACTCGGCCGGCGCTGGCCGACCAGCCCGTCTACCCGCACAGCGAGTCCGGAGCGATCCCCACCTGGATCGGCGTCGGCGGCAATCCTCAGTCCGTCGTCCGTGCCGCACGCTACGGATTCCCGCTGATGCTCGCGATCATCAGCGGTCCGACGGCGCGGTTCGCGCCCTTCTCGCAGCTCTTCCGCCAGGCGCTGGAGAAGCTCGGCCGGCCCGACCTGCCGGTCGGCGTGCACAGTCCGGGGCATGTGGCCGCGACCGACGAGCAGGCGGTGGAGGAGTTCTGGCCGTACTACGAGAAGACCATCCGCATGATGGCCCGGCAGCGAGGATTCCGCGTCCCGACATTCGAGCACTTCATGAACGATGCCGGTCCCGGTGGCGGGCTGTTCGTCGGATCACCGGAGACCGTGGCACAGAAGATCGCCACCACCCTCCGGGAGCTCGACGCCAGCCGCTTCGACCTCAAGTACGGGATGAACGGTCTGCCGCACGAGACGCTCATGACCACCATCGAACTCTTCGGCACCAAGGTGGCTCCACGGGTGCGGGAGCTGATGGCCTCGTGAGGTGTGCCACCCTCAAGCCGACCGGCGTCGCCGTCCAAGCCGCCTGCACCCCGTGATGGCTGACACGGATGCAGGAGGGTCGCGATCGTGGGAGCACGCGACCCATCGGACACGGCTGTAGCCGTGTCCGTCGGGGCGGTATCCGTGGCCCGCGCACCGAGTGCGCGACGGAGGGCCGACGGATACCGCCCCTTCCCGTCACTGACACCGCAACCTT
Organism: Streptomyces sp. NPDC058086; assembly: GCF_042885015.1. Taxonomy (NCBI): domain Bacteria; kingdom Bacillati; phylum Actinomycetota; class Actinomycetes; order Kitasatosporales; family Streptomycetaceae; genus Streptomyces; species Streptomyces sp. NPDC058086. The sequence goes on from NZ_JBHVST010000083.1 coordinate 42,148, forward strand.
CGGCCCGTGCCGTGCGTCCACCTGACGCGAGCCGAACGAATCCGCGGGCGAGCCATTTCGGCGCGGTCGGCCGAATCGGTCCACCTCACCGGTCAGGGGGCGATGTGACATCTGACGGCGGAGAGCACAGGCACGGTTTCACGGAGAGCGTGCGGCGGTTGTTCTGGCTGCCGCGGCAGGCCTCTCGCGATGCTGCCCCGGTCCGGCCGCTGGCGCGGGTCTGGGTCTTCGTGGTCGCGGCGGGGGCCGGTGCCGCCGCCCTCGGCTGGGGGGACATGGTGGTGGTCGTGATGTTCGTCGGCATCGTGCAAGCCCTCCTCGACGACGTGATCAAGGGGGTACGGCATCGCTGGCCGGCCTTCGTCACCGCTCTTCCGGCAGGATGGTCCGCGGACAGGCTCACCCGAGCCGTGGTGTCCGCTCCCGCCGATCCCGACTGGGCCGACTGGCCCGGCCTCGTGTGCGGGAGTCTGGCCGCCTTCGCGACCTTCGTGGCTGTCACGCATCTACCGGCCGGCCCCCGGCGCGCGTGACGTTCAGCCGGCTCGGCCGGTACAGGGCCGGGCACTGCCTCAGCTCACGAACTCTTCGTCCCCGTAGCTCACCTCGGCCTTGTTCCAGTCGACGCCGAGTTCAGCCGTGAACCTCTGGGCCACCGGGAGGTCGGCGAGCGGGGCGGTGAGGATGAGCCGCCCGTCCAGGGTGACCGAGCCGCCACCGAGCCGGTCGCGGGCCTCCGCGTCCGCGAGCAGTGCCTCATGGAGACGGGTCCGGCTGACGCCGGGGGCCTGGATCTCTACCGCGTCGGTGTCCGGCGAGGTGCGCGGCAGACAGCGGAACGTGAGCACCGATTCCTGGTGGTACTGCTTGGCGATGACGTCGGCGATGTGGTGGAGCCCGTCGCGGCCGACCTGGTTGACGTCGAACTCGCGTGAACGCTCGCAGGTGGCCTTCCTCAGGTCGCCGGACCAGAAGACGCCGTCCAGGAGGGTCGAGGAGCCGGGCCTCGCGCTGTCGGCGTGGATGACCTTGCGCACCTCGTGGTCGAAGCGCGTCAGGCGGGTCTTGAGCCGGGAGTCGGCCGGATCCGTGATGATCGCGGTGTTGTCGGTGGCGAAGATCTCCGCAGCGGGGCAACCCCGAGCCGCCGGGATCGCCTGTGCGCTTTCCGCGCCCGCGACTCCCAGCACCAGGGCGGCAGCCGTGGCCAGGACGTGCAACTGCCCCCGCGTGATGACGTTCTTCATGCCGTGATCAACGAGCCTTGGCCGACTTCGTTGCGTCACCGCCCGTGCCGCACCGCGGATCCGACCGCGGGCCCCGACCACGACATCCGGCCACTCACACCGGGGACTCCGGGGACTCCGGGGACTCCGGTGCCTGCGTGTTCGGGCGTCTCACTGCGAGGGCCGCGATGTCGTCGTTGAGCCTTCCGCCGCTGTGGTGGAGCAGGTCCTGGTGAAGCCGGTCGAGCAGCTCACGGGGCGGCCTCGGGCCCTGCTGCCGCATCCAGTCCGGGAGCGGGAAGAACTCGCCGGCGCGGTCCCGGGTCTCCGATACGCCGTCGGTGTAGAGCAGCAGCTGATCGCCCGGGGTGAAGGCGACGGTGTCGACGCAGTAGTGGGCGCCAATGAGCGCCGCGAGGTGGAGAGGCGGCGAGGGAGCGGTGGGATCCAGGACGCGGATCTTCCCGCGATGCGAGAGCAGCGGCGGCGGGTGCCCACAGTTGAGAAGTCTGATGTGGCCGCCGCCGTGCGGGATCTCGGCGATGAGAGCGGTGGCGAAGCGCTCCGGCAGGTCCTGCGCCGGAAACGCGGCGCTGTGACGGATGATGCTGATCTCCAGACGCTGGATGACGCCTCTCAGGTCGGGCTCGTCGTACGCGGCCTCCCTGAAGCAGCTGATCACCGCCGAGGCCGCCCCCACCGCGGACAGGCCCTTGCCGCGTACGTCGCCGATGAGCAGCCGGACCCCGTACGGCGTGGCGGCCGCTTCATAGAAGTCGCCGCCGATCCGGGCCTGTTGTTGGGCCGCCAGATACAGCGACTCGATCTCGACGTTGTCCATGCGGCGTGGCAGAGGGCGCAGCAGCACCTTCTGTGCCGCGTCGGCGACGAGGCGGACGTGGAAGAGCGCCTCCTCCCGCTGGAGTCGGACATGGCTCGCGTATGCGGCCGCCAGGGTGACCGCGACGATCGCAGCCGCGGTGTACTGCGTCCCCAGGTCGGCGTAGACGAAGCTGAGGCCGATCATGACCAGCAGGCAGAACGTGCCCAGCAGGATCGTGGGGAGTACGGGCCACATCGCGGCGGCGAGGGCGGGGGCGGCGGGCAGGAGTCGGCTGACGGCGATCTCCCTCGGTGTGGAGAACGCCAGGCAGGTGATGACGAGGGTGAGGATCACCGGTGACAGCGGGGCAGCTTCCCACCAGCCACCGCCGAGGGAACGACGGCGCCGCAGCCGTCCGGACATGATCACAAAATGCATCATATCGGTCGAAGTAGACATTGAGCGGGGCGCCGGGCGGTCAGGCCCGCCTCGGGGCGGGGCGGGTGACGCGCGGCGGGACGGTGGAGCGGCGGGTCCGAAGCGTTCGGTGCGAAAGACGGCAGCAGCCAGCCCCCGCCGACGAGGAGATCGCCGACCGCCGCGACGAAGCCGGTGGGACCGCAGACGTCGAGGGCTTCCCGAAGGGAGCCGGGCCGTCAGCTGTTCCAGATCGGCCTGCCCGATGAGGCCGAGCTTGCGGGGGCGGGGCGGACGGCGCCTGCCGGTGGGCGCGGATCATGGCCGCCGACGGAAGGACGCCTGAACCGCCCGACACCAGCGGACGCGGGCGGTGACCGTCACCGCCCGGGCGTCAACCGGTCCGCGAGGGGATCGGGCACGGGCCCGTACCGCCGTGCACCCGCGCGAAGCGCCCGCCGGCGAGACCCAGTTGATCGGTGTCGGCCCCAAGGGCGACCGGGATGACCTCGCCGCCGGGAAACCCTTCGCCAACGAGGACGCCACCGTCGCGGCGAGCGAGCCGCGCACAGGGAGCCGCGCCGCCTACGGAGGTCGACCTCAGGCGCGGAGCGTCGATCACAGCGGCCGGCATTGCCTCCCTTAATCGAACGGACTAATCTGTTCGATTAAGGGAGGTGCCCGCACATGGCGACGCGCACGAGAAGGACGAACACGGTCGAGAAGATCCTGGACACGGCGGCCGAGCTGTTCTACGCGAACGGCCTGCGGGGCGTCGGCGTGGACCAGGTGATCGCCGCCTCCGGGGTGGCGAAATCCACCCTGTACGTCCACTTCCGCACCAAGGACGAGCTGGTCGCGGCCTACCTGCGCAGAACCGACATATCCTGGCGCGCCCAACTCCAGTCGGCCGCCGATCGGGCGGGCGACGACGCGGCGGCCCGGATCACCGGGCTCTTCGACGCACTGACGGACGCCTTCGACCGGCACGGCTTCTTCGGCTGCCCTTTCATCAGCGCCGCCGTCGAGACCGCACTCGACTCCGAGGCCAGGGCCATCACCGTGCAGCACATCGAACGCCGTCACACCTGGCTGACACAGCTGAGCACCGAGGCGGGCGCCGCCGACCCCGACTCCCTCGCCCGCCACCTCGGCCTCCTGATAGACGGCGCCCTCGCGTCCGGACGGCTGCTCCAGGACCGCGCGGTGGTGGATCAGGCCAGATCCGCGGCCCGGCGCCTCCTCGACGACCACACCCGCCGCGACACGGCCGACGACCTCTCGTAACAGGCCACCAGGCACACCCGTGACCGCGAGACGCCCCACGCCTCCGACTCCGTACTCACGAACAGCTTCCAGGAAGGAAGGCAGGGCCATGCGCGCAGCGATCCTCGAACAGTTCGGGGCACCCCTGGTCCTCAAAGACCTCCCCCGGCCCGCCCCCGACCAGGGCGAGGTCCTGGTGAAGATCGCGGCCAGCGGAGTGAACCCGCTCGACATCAAGATCCGGGCGGGGAAGGCCGCACACGCCCGGACCGTCCTGCCCGCCGTGCTCGGCCTCGACCTCGCCGGTGTGGTCGAACAAGTCGGTACCGCCGTCACCGGATTCGAAGTCGGCGACGAGGTCTACGGACTCACCGGCGGGGTCGGCGACCTCCAGGGCTCCCTCGCCCAGTACGCGGCGGTCGACGCCCGACTGCTGGCCGTCAAACCCGCCGCCCTGACCATGCGCGAAGCCGCCGCACTGCCTCTGGTCTTCATCACCGCGTGGGAGGGCCTCGTCGACCGGGCCCGAGTCCGCCCTGGACACAAGGTCCTCATCCACGGCGGAGCCGGCGGCATCGGACACGTCGCCATCCAGATCGCCCGTGCCCACGGCGCCGACGTCTACGCCACCACGTCCCCCGCCCACGCCGAGACGGTCGCGCGCCTCGGGGCCACGCCCATCGACCGCACCGCGATGTCCGTGACGGAGTACGTCGGCAAACACACCGGCGGCGAGGGCTTCGACATCGTCTTCGACACCGTCGGCGGTCCCGTGCTCGACGCCTCCTTCACCGCCGTGCGCACGTACACCGGCCACGTCGTCAGCGCACTGGGCTGGGGCACCCACGCCCTCGCTCCCCTCTCCTTCCGGGGCGCCACCTATTCCGGCGTGTTCACCCTCATGCCCATGCTCACCGGCCGCCACCGCGCAGACCACGGCGACATCATGCGCGAGGCCACCACGCTCGCCGACGCGGGCTCCCTCAAGCCACGGCTCGACCCACGCACCTTCACCCTCGACTCCGTCGCCGACGCACACACGGCGGTCGAGCGAGGCACCGCGGCAGGCAAGGTCGTGGTGGACATCGCACAGGCTCCCGACGGACCATGAGCCGCGCTCCGTATTCCGCCTGTAGTGCTCACAAGTGCTCACATACCTTCCCCGTCGAACGGTCGACCATGGGGAATGGAATGGAGTAAGGATGGGAGAGTGCGGCCGTATCGCTGCACGAGAAATCGACCGGCGGCCTGACGCGATCCCACACGAGAATTTCCTTTCCGGCCGCGTGCGGCAGCGTTGTGGCCCTGCATACATGGCGTCATGAAGGTCTTGAAGATCTTGCACGCGCCATGGCGACCGGACAATCAGCTGTGCGAGCTCCTGGATGGTCGGCCGGTACCGCTCCGGAGCACGTTGCAGAGAAGAGCACCCCCCGTGAATCACATAACGCAGCGACTGCGCTCTTCCACCGCCCCGACGGTCGACGCCCCGGCGCGGGCAGCGGTCTCCGCCGCTGACTGCGGCCTGCTTCTCATCAGGCTTACGTTCGGTCTGCTCATGGCAGCACACGGTGCCCAGAAACTCTTCGGGATATTCGGTGGCGACGGCCTCACCGCTACAGGCAAAGGATTCGCCGCGTTGGGGTACCGTCCCGGAAAGGTCTACGCCGTCATGGGAGGCGGCTCCGAATTCCTGGGCGGCATCGGCTTTGCTCTGGGGTTGTTCACGCCGCTGGCGGCGGCTGCCCTGATCGGCGTGATGATCAATGCCATGGCGATCGTGACCGGGGCGCATGGATTGTGGGATACCCAAGGCGGTGTGGAGTACAGCGTGTGCATCACTGTCACCGCACTCGCCGTCGCGTCCATCGGCCCGGGAAACCTGGCCGTCGACCGCCTTTTCCCTTGGGGCAAAGGAGGCTGGGCCGAAGCGGCCCTCGCCCTGTTCCTGGGCGGCATAGGCGCCGCGATCGTCTTCATCCTCTAGCCATTCTCCAGCCACGCCGCGGAGTCATTCCGCGGATCACGTGGGAGGGCCACTCGCAGGGCTCGCCGGGTCGGGATCCGTGAGGTGGGCTTCGGCATGCTGCTGCCGCAGGTCGGCACCGGCTTCTCGGTCGGCGTGGACCACGCTGAAGTGGCTCGCCCCGGCGCTGGTCGGCGTGGACAGCTCAGGTTGAACCGCCGTTGTCCGGTGATCTGGTCGGAGTGCACCTTCAGACGTGCACCGGGGCGGTGGCCGATACCGCCATCAGTCCTTGAGCTTGAGGAGAAGGCGGGCCAGTTCCTCGAGTTCGGCCGGGTCCAGCCTGTCCGCCAGGACGGGAGCCAGGGTTTCGCGGCGGGCGGCGTCCGCGCGCTCGAAGAGGTCGCGGCCCTGCGGTGTGATGGTCACCTCGACGGACCTGGCGTCGGTGGCCGAAGGGGCGCGGGTGACCAGTTCGCGGGCCTGGAGGGCGTCGATCACCCGGGAGACCTGGCTGCGGCTGATCAACGCGCAGGAGCCGAGATCGGTGGCCGACAGCGGCCCGTCCTGGTGGTAGAGCCAGAGCAGCACCTCGAACCAGGAGGCCGGCAGGCGGAAGTCCTCCTCCAATCGGGCGCTCGCACGTGAGGTGAGGGCACTGCTCACCCCCACGAGGCGGTAGTACGCCTGGTCCTCGACAGGCAGTTCCGCCTGCTTGAGCTTGATGTCCGTCACCAGGCGAGTCTACCAATTTGCGTGCACGCGCACGCAACCTTAATGTGTGTGTACACGCAACCATGGAGGTTCACCATGAAGATCGCCCTTGTCACCGGTACGTCGACCGGCATCGGCCTGGAAACCGCCGTACTCGCCGCACAGGCGGGCTACGAGGTCGTCGCGACCATGCGGAACACCGACAAGGCCGCAGCGCTGCTCGAGCGGCTGCCCGGCGCCGACGTCCGACAGCTCGACGTGACGGATCCGGACTCGGTCAGGGCCTGCGTCGACGGTGTGATCGCCGACCACGGACGGCTGGACGCGCTGATCAACAACGCCGGGGCCGGACACCTGGGCACCATCGAGCTGGAGAGCGTCGACGACGTCCGCGACGTCATGGAGGTCAACTTCTTCGGAGTCGTCCAGGTCACCAAGGCCGCGCTGCCGTACCTTCGCGCCGCCAAGGGGCGTCTGATCACGGTCACCAGCATCGGAGGCGTCGTCGGCCAGCCGTTCAACGAGGCCTACTGCGCGGCCAAGTTCGCGGTCGAGGGCTGGATGGAGAGTCTCGCCCCTGTCGTCGGCAAGCTCGGTGTCGCGGTGAGCGTGATCGAGCCCGGCGCGGTGGCCACCGAGTTCGTCGCGAACGTGCGGGCCGACCGGGACGTCGAGGCCCTGGTCGCCGGAGCCGGGGACTACCAGTCGGTGATCAACGGCTATCTGGCCCGCACCCAGCAGGCGTTCTCCGCGGCACAGTCGGCCCGGGAGTGCGCGGAGATCGTCGTGGGCGCGCTGACCGCCGCCGAGCCCCGGTTCCGCTACCAGAGCTCCGAGTCCGCGGCCGGCTTCACCGCGGTCAAGCTGGCCGACGCCGACGGCTCGGCCGTACAGGCTCTCACCACCTCCTGGCTCGGGGCATGAACAGGGAGGACTGAGCCGGAAGAAACGTACAGGTCAGGCACCTAGCCCGGAGGCCACTCGGCCCTCCCCCATTCGACCGCCTGACATCCGCATGGCGGGGTCACCCCCCGGCCGGCGGGATCCGCACGGGCACGCCGGGGATTCCTGTGAAGTTGAGGCGTTGTTCATCCGAACTCCGGGCGACGGCCGGACAGTACGGCATCAATCCATGTCAGTCCCCCAAGGAGTTGCGCCTGATGCCGAGCACCACGCCCGCCAAGGTCCGTACCATCCCAGCGGGCGGCAGAAACGCACCACCCGGACACCACGCCTTAAGGTTGGACATCCAGGGGCTGCGCGCGGTGGCCGTCACGCTCGTGGTGCTCTCCCACGCCGGAGTGCCGCAGGTCAGCGGCGGATACGTCGGGGTCGACGTCTTCTTCGTGATCTCCGGCTTCCTCATCACGTCCCTGCTGCTGCGCGAACTCGCCACCACCGGCCGCTTGTCGGTCCGCACCTTCTACGCCCGCCGGGCGCTGCGGCTGCTGCCCGCGTCGTCCCTGGTCATCGCGGTCACGCTGGCCGGGTCATGGCTGTTCCTGTCGAAGGCGCGGCTCGCCGAGTACGCGGGCGACGCCCTCGGCAGCGCGCTGTACGCGGTCAACTTCCGGCTGGCGGCGGCCGGTACGGACTATCTCGCCCAGAACAGTCCGCCTTCGCCGTTCCAGCACTTCTGGTCGCTCGCCGTGGAGGAGCAGTTCTACCTGGTGTGGCCGCTGCTCCTGCTGTTCAGCTGGCGGGCCGCCCGCGGCCGGCGCCGACTGATCGCTCTGGCGCTCGGGGCGCTGTGCCTGGTGTCGTTCGTGATCAGTGTCCTGGTGACGAACTCCTCGGCGCCCTGGGCGTACTTCGGCTCCCCCACCCGGGGCTGGGAGCTCGGCGCCGGCGCGCTGCTGGCGCTGGCCACGGCCCGGCTGGAACGGCTGCCCGCCGCCCTCGCGGCCCCGCTGACCTGGCTCGGCCTGGCCTGCGTCGTGCTGGCGGCGGTCCGGTTCGACGCCGAGACGCCCTTCCCGGGCTACCACGCCCTCCTGCCGGTCCTCGGCGCCGCGCTCGTTCTGGCCGGCGGCTGCGCGCCCGCCTCGCACGGCGCGGGGTGGCTGCTCGGGCGGCGGCCTCTGGTGTGGCTGGGCGGGCTCTCGTACGGCTGGTACCTGTGGCACTGGCCGCTGCTGGTCGTAGCCCCGGTGGCGCTGGGCCGTACGGACGGCACCGCCGAGGTGCCGCTCGCGCTCGGGCTGTGCGCGGTCGCGCTGGGCCTGGCCTGGCTGACGCTGCGCCTCGTCGAGAACCCGGTCCGCTTCCACCGGGCGTTCAGGGGACGGCCGCACCGGGCCCTGGCGCTCGGCGTCGGGCTGTCGGCGGGGGCCACGGTGCTGGCGCTGACGGCGGCGGCGGTTCCGCCGACGATCGAAGTGGGCGGGCCCGCGCCCGTACTGGCGGAGGAGCTGGCCGGCGCGCCGGACCCGCAGGCGCGGCTGGCCGAGCTTCTGGCGGCGTCCTCCGGCAGCCTGCCGAACAACCTCACCCCGGCCCTGCCGAAGGTGAAGTCCTCCCGGTCCGCGGTCTACCGGGACGGCTGCCACGTCGACTACGACAGCACCCGTAATCCGCCGTGCGTCTACGGGAACCGCGCTTCCTCCCGGACCGTCGTGCTCTTCGGCGACTCCCACGCGGCCCAGTGGTTCCCGGCTCTGCAGGGCCTCGCGATCGAGCGCGGGTGGAAGCTGGTCTCACTGACGAAGGCCTCCTGCAAGACCGCCGGCGTGACCATCATCAACCGCCACAGGCCGTACACGGCCTGCGACACCTGGCGTTCCAACGCCGTGGCGAGGATCAACGCCCTTCACCCTGCCCTGGTGGTCGTCTCCTCCTCGGACGCGGGCGACCCCGCCCGGCCCGACGACGACACCCTGCGGCAGTGGACCACCGGCTTCGAGGAGACCTTCCGGGACCTCGGCACCTCCGGCGCCCACGTCGCCGCACTGCTCGACACTCCCTGGCCCAAGGGCGACCCGGTCGACTGCGCAGCCGACAACTCCCTGCAACTGCACGCCTGCGCCAACCACCTGCCGGACGCGATCCACGATGCGACCCGCCAGACCGCCATCCGCAACGCCGCCGCCGCGACCGGCGCCACGGTCATCGACCCCCGACCGTGGGTCTGCGCGATCCGCACGGGTCTTTGCCCCGTCGTCGTCGGCAACACCGCCGTCTACCGCGACGAAAGTCACCTCTCCGAGGCTTACGCCGCGGCCCTCACCCCTGTCCTCGCCGACCCCTTGGACCGCCTCGTCGGCAGCTCGTGAACATCGACGCGCAACGCCCGCAGCCGAGTTGGCCGATGGCCTCGGCCGAACCGGGGGTGCGCCAGAGCGCCTGTCAGATCTGGGGTGTGGGTCCCCGGGGAAGATCCGGACGCGGTGACCCACACCCATGCGACGTTTCTGCGGACGGAGAACGGCTCCTCGGTCACC
>NZ_JBHVST010000084.1:0-50472 GCF_042885015.1 Streptomyces sp. NPDC058086
GGGATGAGCCTGCTCGCGCGGGCCACCTACCCGCGCTGGTACTGGCTGACCTTCAACGCCGGCACCCTCTTCGGCGTCGGATTCTGCACCTGGCTGCAGTTCCAGTCGCTGTACCGGATCAACTCGCTGTGCCTGTGGTGCTCGCTGGCCTGGGTCGCCACGATCATCATGTTCTGGTACGTGACCTCGTCGAACATCCGCAACGACTTCCTGCCCGCCCCGCGCTGGCTGAAGAGCTTCTTCGGCGAGTTCACCTGGGTCCTGCCGGTCGTGCACATCGGGATCATCGGGATGCTGATCCTGACCCGCTGGTGGGACTTCTGGACCGGCTGACAGCCCTGCGGGGATTGTCAGTGGCGTGACATAGGGTTTTGGACGTGGAGCCCGACCTGTTCACCGCCGCAGCCGAAGCACGCCAGGAGAAGGACCCGTCCAGCAGCCCCCTGGCCGTCCGGATGCGCCCGCGTACCCTCGACGAGGTCGTGGGCCAGCAGCATCTGCTGAAGCCGGGCTCACCCCTGCGCAGACTCGTCGGCGAGGGGAACGGCGGCCCGGCCGGACCGTCCTCGGTGATCCTCTGGGGCCCGCCCGGCACCGGCAAGACGACCCTCGCGTACGTCGTCTCCAAGGCCACCAACAAGCGCTTCGTGGAGCTCTCCGCGATCACCGCGGGCGTCAAGGAAGTCCGCGCGGTCATCGACGGCGCCCGCCGCGCCACCGGCGGCTTCGGCAAGGAGACCGTCCTCTTCCTGGACGAGATCCACCGCTTCAGCAAGGCCCAGCAGGACTCCCTGCTCCCGGCCGTCGAGAACCGCTGGGTGACGTTGATCGCCGCCACGACCGAGAACCCGTACTTCTCGGTGATCTCCCCGCTCCTGTCCCGCTCCCTGCTCCTCACCCTCGAACCGCTCACCGACGACGACCTGCGCGGCCTGCTGCGCCGAGCGCTCGCCGACGAGCGCGGCCTCAAGGAGGCCGTCACCCTCCCCGAGGACACCGAGCGGCACCTGCTGCGCATCGCGGGGGGAGACGCCCGCCGCGCCCTGACCGCCCTGGAGGCCGCAGCCGGCGCGGCGCTCGACAAGGGCGAGCAGGAGATCACCCTCCAGACCCTGGAGGAGACCGTCGACCGCGCCGCCGTGACGTACGACCGCGACGGCGACCAGCACTACGACGTGGCGAGCGCCCTCATCAAGTCCATCCGCGGCTCCGACGTGGACGCCGCGCTGCACTACCTGGCCCGGATGATCGAGGCCGGCGAGGACCCACGCTTCATCGCCCGCCGCCTGATGATCTCCGCCAGCGAGGACATCGGCCTCGCCGACCCGAACGCGCTGCCGATAGCCGTGGCCGCCGCCCAGGCCGTCGCCATGATCGGCTTCCCCGAGGCCGCGCTGACCCTCAGCCACGCCACCATCGCCCTCGCCCTGGCCCCGAAGTCCAACGCCGCGACCATGGCCATCGGCGCCGCGATGGAGGACGTACGCAAGGGGCACGCGGGCCCGGTGCCGATGCACCTGCGCGACGGGCACTACAAGGGCGCGGCCAAGCTCGGGCACGCCCAGGGGTATGTGTATCCGCACGACCTGCCCGAGGGCATCGCCGCCCAGCAGTACGCCCCGGAAGAGCTCAAGGACCGCGAGTACTACACACCGACCCGGCACGGCGCCGAGGCGCGCTACGCGGACGCGGTGGAGTGGACCAGGAAGCACCTCGGTAGAGGGCGGCCCTGACCACCCTGTAACATGACGCGAAGCGCTGCGTCCCGTGTCCGGCTCCGGTCGGCACCACCAGAACGGGACATCCAGCCGGAGCCCCTGCCGCCACGGAGGGATTCCAGGAGCGTCGCGCACCGTCGAAGGTGTCGCGGGCAGCCCACCACCACCCGGTCTCCGGGAACGGTCGGTGGGCCACTCGCGTGCTGCACGTATGTGCCCAGACCCAGGAGCGGCTGCCCAGCAGGTCCCCCGAGGACCCGCGGGGTTTCCCGGGCTGCGGATTGCGACCTCCCTTAACTCTGGTGAGCCGAAGTCAAGGAAAGAGAAAAAGTGGCGAATCAGTCCCGCCCCAAGGTCAAGAAGTCGCGTGCCCTCGGCATCGCGCTGACCCCGAAGGCCGTCAAGTACTTCGAGGCCCGCCCCTACCCGCCGGGCGAGCACGGCCGCGGCCGCAAGCAGAACTCGGACTACAAGGTCCGTCTGCTCGAGAAGCAGCGTCTGCGCGCGCAGTACGACGTGTCCGAGCGCCAGCTCGTCCGCGCCTACGAGCGTGCCTCCAAGGTCCAGGGCAAGACCGGTGAGGCCCTGATCATCGAGCTGGAGCGTCGTCTCGACGCGCTGGTCCTGCGTTCGGGCATCGCCCGCACGATCTACCAGGCCCGCCAGATGGTCGTTCACGGCCACATCGAGGTCAACGGCCAGAAGGTCGACAAGCCGTCCTTCCGCGTCAAGCCCGACGACGTCGTGATGGTCCGCGAGCGCAGCCGCAGCAAGACGCTGTTCGAGGTCTCCCGCGCCGGTGGCTTCGCCCCCGACGGCGAGACCCCGCGCTACCTCCAGGTGAACCTCCCGGCCCTGGCGTTCCGCCTGGACCGCGAGCCGAACCGCAAGGAGATCCCGGTGATCTGCGACGAGCAGCTCGTCGTCGAGTACTACGCCCGCTGATCGTCTTCCAGCGGACGTAGCACCACCTGCGCGTCAGCCCGTCGTCTCCCCGCCCTTCGAGGTGGGCGAGACGGCGGGCTTCCGCGTGTCCGGGGGAAGCCTGCGTGGCGAGGGCACCGCACCCAGCGGACGGGGACCGGGCCCCCGCAGCGCCCGCGCCACCGCCGCCTCCCGGCCGAGCCGGGCCCCCGCCCGTACGCACTCCTCGTACCGCTCGTCGCCCAGCCGCCGCCGGGCCCCGGCCTCGCACCGCTCGTGCGGCACGTTGTAGTACGCCGAGCCGAACAGCGGCAGGCCCACCGAGGGCCACAGCCGGGCCGCCGCCCCCTGAAGCACCGCGGCCTCGGCCGGATCACCCTCCGTCTCCGTGACCAGCGCCAGCAGCTCGATCGCGAGGACCGTGCCGAGCAGGTCGTGGAAGGCGTGCCCGGTGTCCAGGCTCTGTTCCAGGAGACCCCGGGCGCGCCCCGGATCGCCCGCGGTCTGCGCCTCGTACGCCAGCACATACAGCGCGTACGCGAGCGCCCAGCGCTCCCCGTGGTCCTCGCAGACCCTGCGGACGTCCTCGCACAGCTTCACCGCGCCCGGCAGGTCGCCCCGGAACGCCAGCGCCATCGCCAGCTCGACCTGGGCCATCAGCACGTTGCTGTTGAGCTCGCCGATCTCGTGGTAGCGGTCGAGCGCCGAGCGCAGCAGGGTTTCCGCGCGTGCCATGTCGTCGCCGACCAGCGCCAGACAGCCGGTGCGGTGCTCGGCGTAGGCGATCGCGGTGGGGTTGCCGGTGCGTTCGGCCTCCTCGCGGCACTCCTGGAGCGCGGTGAGCGCGGGCACCGTGTCGCCTTGGAGGATCGCCACATAGCCGAGCACCCACAAGGCCTTCAGCCGCGACTGGTCGCGGTCGCTGTCGAGCTCCACCCCGCGCTCCAGCCAGTGCCGCCCCTCCGCCAGCCGGCCGCAGCCGACCCAGTAGAACCACAGGCTGCCCGCGAGGTACTGGCCCAGATGCGTCTCGCCCGGCTCGGTCAGGCAGTACTCCAGGGCGGAGCGCAGATTCGGCAGCTCCGTCTCGATGCGTGCGGCCACCTCACCCTGCCGCGGCGAGAACCAGTCCAGCTCGCACCAGGTGGCCAGGCCCATGTACCAGTCGCGGTGGCGGCGGCGCAGCCGGCTCGCGTCGCCCGCCGCCACCAGCCAGTCCGCGCCGTACGCCCGCACCGTGTCCAGCATCCGGTAGCGCAGGCCGGCCGCCGTCTCCTCGCGCGCCAGCACGGACTGCGCGAGCAGCTCGCCCAGCACGTCGAGGACGTCGTCGGCGTGCAGTCCGTCGTTGCTGCACACGTATTCGGCGGCCTCCAGGTCGAACGGTCCGGCGAACACCGAGAGCCGCGACCACAGCAGCCGCTCCTCGGGCGTGCACAGCTCATGACTCCAGCCGATCGCCGTCCGCAGCGTCTGATGGCGTGGCAGGGCGTCACGCCCGCCGCCGGTCAGCAGCCGGAAGCGGTCGTCGAGCCGGGACAGCAGCTGCCCGGGGGAGAGGGCGCTCAGCCGGCCCGCGGCCAGCTCGACGGCGAGCGGGATCCCGTCCAGGCATCGGCACAGCTCCAGGACGTCCGCCCGGTTGCCGTCGTCCAGCGTGAACCCGGGCACCCGGGCCGCCGCCCGGTCCGTGAACAGCTCCGCGGCCTCCCGCTCGGGCAGCGGGGCCAGCGGGAACAGCAGCTCGCCCTCGACCTCCAGCGGCCTGCGGCCCACGGCGAGCACCCGCAGCCCCGGCGCATGCCGCAGCAGCTCGCCCACCAGCGCGGCGCACGCGTCCACCAGATGCTCGAACCCGTCCACGACCAGCAGGAGTTGACGCTCGGCGAGATGGTCGAGGAGCAGCCTGAGGGGCGGCTTCGACGTCTGGTCCGTCAGCGCGAGGGCCTCCACGAGCGCGTACGCGACGAGATCCGGATCGCGCACGGCGGCCAGCTCCACCCGCCACGATCCGTCGCGCGGCCGGGTGTGTGCCGCGGCCCGTGCCGCGAGGCGTGACTTGCCTATGCCGCCCATGCCCGTCACCGTCACCAGCCGGGCCTGCCCCAGCGCCTCCGCCAGCCGTGCGAGTTCGGCGGTGCGCCCCACGAACGCGTTGAGTTCCAGGGGCAGATTGCCGGGTGCGGACCGGTCGGAGCACTCAGAAGCTCGCATGGGACACGGAGCGTACTGACCCGTAAGCGGTCCGTACAATCACTTCGCGCAACTCCGGGCCCGGCAGCCTGTAATGCGGTACGGAGCGGCGGCCCCGGCGCGATAGGCTCGGGGGACGACTTTTTGATGTTCAGACACGATGTTCAGAGACGATGTCCAGGCACGTACTGGCAGGCACGTACTAGGGAGCGGGTGCGACAGTGTCCGGTGGAGAGGTGGCCGGGATCCTGGTGGCCGTCTTCTGGGCGATCCTGGTCTCCTTCCTCGCCGTCGCACTGGCGAGGCTGGCCCAGACGCTCAGGGCGACCACCAAGCTCGTGGCGGACGTGACCGACCAGGCCGTCCCGCTGCTGGCCGACGCCTCCGCGGCGGTGCGCTCCGCGCAGACCCAGATCGACCGGGTCGACGCCATCGCGTCGGACGTCCAGGAGGTCACCTCGAACGCGTCGGCGCTCTCCACGACCGTCGCGTCCACCTTCGGCGGCCCGCTGGTGAAGGTCGCGGCGTTCGGCTACGGCGTCCGCCGGGCCATCGGCGGCCGCAAGGACAATGTGCCCCCCAAGGCCTCCCGTCGTACCGTGATCGTAGGCCGCACCGTCCCGTCCGCGCGACGGGGAAAGCGGAAGAAGGACTGACGCAGCGATGTTCCGCCGTACGTTCTGGTTCACCGCCGGCGCAGCCGCGGGTGTGTGGGCCACCACCAAGGTCAACCGCAAGCTCAAGCAGCTGACTCCCGAGAGCCTCGCGGCCCAGGCCGCGAACAAGGCGATCGAGGCCGGGCACCGGCTCAAGGACTTCGCGCTCGACGTCCGTGACGGCATGGCCGAGCGGGAGGCCGAACTCGACGAGGCGCTCGGGCTCAAGGACCACCCCGAGCTGCCCGGGCCCCGGCGTATCGCCGCGATCGAGAGCAGTCCGAAACACAGCAAGAACCCGACGTACGTCGAGAGGTCGACGTACTCGTACAACCGGAATGAGGACCACTGATGGAGTCGGCCGAGATTCGCCGCCGCTGGTTGAGCTTCTACGAGGAGCGCGGTCACACCGTCGTTCCCTCGGCGTCGCTCATCGCGGACGACCCGACTCTGCTCCTGGTCCCCGCGGGCATGGTGCCCTTCAAGCCGTACTTCCTCGGTGAGGTCAAGCCGCCGTGGTCGCGCGCCACCAGCGTGCAGAAGTGCGTGCGCACGCCCGACATCGAAGAGGTCGGCAAGACCACCCGGCACGGCACGTTCTTCCAGATGTGCGGCAACTTCTCCTTCGGCGACTACTTCAAGGAAGGCGCGATCACCTACGCCTGGGAGCTGCTCACCTCGCCCCAGGACAAGGGTGGTTACGGGCTCGACCCCGAGCGTCTGTGGATCACGGTCTACCTCGACGACGACGAGGCCGAGTCCATCTGGCGCGACAAGATCGGTGTCCCGGCCGAGCGCATCCAGCGCCTGGGCAAGAAGGACAACTACTGGTCCATGGGCGTCCCCGGCCCCTGCGGCCCGTGTTCCGAGATCAACTACGACCGCGGCCCCGAGTTCGGCGTCGAGGGCGGGCCGGCCGTCAACGACGAGCGGTACGTGGAGATCTGGAACCTGGTCTTCATGCAGTACGAGCGCGGCGAGGGCACCTCGAAGGAGGACTTCGAGATCCTCGGCGAGCTGCCCAGCAAGAACATCGACACCGGCCTCGGCATGGAACGCCTCGCCATGATTCTGCAGGGCGTGCAGAACATGTACGAGATCGACACCTCCATGGCCGTCATCAAGAAGGCCACCGAGCTGACGGGTGTCGAGTACGGCGCCGCCCACGACTCGGACGTCTCGCTGCGCGTGGTCACCGACCACATGCGCACCTCCGTGATGCTCATCGGCGACGGCGTGAGCCCCGGCAACGAGGGCCGCGGCTACGTGCTGCGCCGCATCATGCGTCGCGCCATCCGTAACATGCGGCTGCTCGGCGCCACCGGTCCGGTCGTCAAGGACCTCATCGACGTCGTGATCGAGATGATGGGCCAGCAGTACCCGGAACTGGTCAGCGACCGTCGGCGGATCGAGACCGTGGCCCTCGCCGAGGAGGCGGCCTTCCTCAAGACGCTGAAGGCCGGCACGAACATCCTCGACACGGCCATCACGGACACCAAGGAGTCCGGCGGCACGGTGCTCGCCGGCGACAAGGCCTTCCTGCTCCACGACACCTGGGGCTTCCCGATCGACCTCACCCTCGAAATGGCCGCCGAGCAGGGCCTTTCGGTGGACGAGGACGGCTTCCGGCGTCTGATGAAGGAGCAGCGGGACAAGGCCAAGGCCGACGCCCGGGCCAAGAAGACGGGCCACGCCGACCTCGGCGCCTACCGTCAGATCGCCGACGCCGCCGGTGAGACCGAGTTCATCGGCTACGACCGGACCGACGGCGAGTCGCGCATCGTCGGCATCCTGGTCGACGGTGTCTCCTCGCCCGCTGCCACCGAGGGCGACGAGGTCGAGATCGTCCTCGACCGCACCCCGTTCTACGCCGAGGGCGGCGGCCAGATCGGCGACACCGGCCGCATCAAGGTCGACACCGGTGCCGTCATCGAGATCCGCGACTGCCAGAAGCCCGTCCCCGGTGTGTACGTCCACAAGGGCGTCGTCCAGGTCGGCGAGGTCACCGTCGGTGCCCAGGCCCAGGCCACCATCGACTCCCGTCGCCGGACGGCCATCGCCCGCGCCCACTCGGCCACGCACCTCACCCACCAGGCCCTGCGCGACGCCCTCGGCCCGACGGCCGCCCAGGCCGGTTCCGAGAACCAGCCCGGCCGCTTCCGTTTCGACTTCGGTTCCCCCTCGGCCGTTCCGACGACCGTCATGACCGACGTCGAGCAGAAGATCAACGAGGTGCTCGCCCGAGACCTGGACGTGCACGCCGAGATCCTGAGCCTCGACGAGGCCAAGAAGCAGGGCGCCATCGCCGAGTTCGGCGAGAAGTACGGCGAGCGCGTCCGCGTCGTGACCATCGGCGACTTCTCCAAGGAGCTGTGCGGCGGCACGCATGTGCACAACACCTCCCAGCTCGGCCTGGTCAAGCTGCTCGGCGAGTCCTCGATCGGCTCCGGCGTACGGCGTATCGAGGCCCTGGTGGGCGTCGACGCCTACAACTTCCTCGCCCGAGAGCACACGGTCGTCGCCCAGCTCCAGGAGCTGATCAAGGGTCGTCCCGAGGAGCTCCCCGAGAAGGTCTCCGCCATGCTCGGCAAGCTGAAGGACGCCGAGAAGGAGATCGAGAAGTTCCGCGCGGAGAAGGTCCTGCAGGCCGCCGCCGGTCTCGTCGAGTCCGCCAAGGACGTCCGCGGTGTGGCTTTGGTCACCGGCCAGGTCCCGGACGGTACGAGCGCCGACGACCTGCGCAAGCTGGTCCTCGACGTGCGCGGCCGTATCCAGGGCGGACGGGCCGCCGTGGTGGCCCTGTTCACCACCGCGGGCGGCAAGCCGCTCACGGTCATCGCCACCAACGAGGCCGCCCGCGAGCGTGGCCTCAAGGCCGGTGACCTGGTCCGTACGGCCGCCAAGACCCTCGGCGGCGGCGGTGGCGGCAAGCCGGACGTCGCCCAGGGCGGCGGCCAGAACCCGGCCGCCATCGGCGAGGCCGCCGACGCGGTCGAGCGGCTCGTCGCCGAGACGGCCAAGTGAGCACGGACGGTCAGCAGGGCGGGGACGGCCGGGGCATGCGCCGCGGCCGCCGGCTCGCGATCGACGTCGGTGACGCCCGGATCGGGGTCGCCTCGTGCGACCCCGACGGGATCCTCGCGACTCCGGTCGAGACCGTGCCGGGGCGTGACGTCCCCGCCGCGCAGCGCCGGTTGAAGCAACTCGTCGAGGAGTACGAGCCGATCGAGGTCGTCGTCGGGCTCCCTCGCTCCCTCAAGGGGGGCGAGGGCCCCGCCGCCGTGAAGGTGCGCGCCTTCGCCCAGGAGCTGGCCCGGGCGATCGCGCCCGTTGGGGTCCGGCTCCTCGACGAGAGGATGACCACAGTGACGGCCAGTCAGGGGCTACGCGCGTCGGGCGTGAAGTCCAAGAAGGGCAGGTCCGTCATCGATCAGGCGGCCGCCGTCGTCATCCTGCAGCAGGCTCTGGAGTCCGAACGGGCGTCAGGGAACGCACCGGGCGAGGGCGTCGAAGTGGTCATCTGATCGCGATACGGTAACGTTCCGCGCGATGTGGTGGTGTTCGAACAGCTACCGCACAGCGAAGAGGCGGACGGGAGCCGAGCCACCAGCGACAGCAGCCACCGCCTCGCGGCTCTAGGGGATCGATGACTGAGTATGGCCGGGGCGCAGGCTCCGAACCGTGGAATCCGGAGGACCCGTTGTACGGGGACGGCGGATGGGGAGGACAGGCCGCCGACGGCCAGTCCCCCTACGGCGGCCAGCCGCAGCACTACCCGCAGCAGCCGCAGCAGCACCAGCAGTCCCAGTACGGCGAGTGGAGTCCGGACCAGCAGGGCGGCTACGGCCAGGAGCAGCAGTACGGCGCCCAGAACCAGCAGCACTACGAAGGCCAGGGCCGGCAGCAGTATCACGACCAGGGCCAACAGCACTTCCACGGCCAGGGGCAGCAGCAGTATCCGCAGCAGTACCCCGGCCAGGAGCAGCAGCAGTACGTCGATCAGGGCCAGCAGCAGTACAACGGACAGAACCAGCAGCAGTACCACGACGGCGGCTGGGACAACGGGACGCAGCACCAGGCCACCTACGCCACCGACCCGAACGACCCGTACGGCAACCAGGCCGCCGGGTACACCGGTGAGCAGCCCGACTTCTACGGCACTCCCGACGCGTATCCGCCGCCGGAGCCGCCCGCCCGTCGCCGTGCCGAGCCCGAGCCGGAGACCGACTGGGATCCGGGACCCGACCAGGGCGAACACGCCTTCTTCGCGGGCGGCGACGACGATGACGACTTCGACGACGACGATCCGAAGGCCGGTCGAGGCGACCGGAAGGGCCGCGGCGGCAAGGGCGAAAAGGGCAAGAAGCGCCGCAGCGGCTGCGCCTGCCTGATGGTCGTGCTGGTCTTCGGCGGCGGTATCGGCGGAGTCGGATATTACGGATATCACACCTATCAAAATCGTTTCGGCGCGGCCCCGGACTACGCGGGTGACGGCACGGGCGAGGTGACGGTCGAGATTCCCAAGGGCGCGTTCGGTTATGCGATCGGGCGGGTGCTGAAGGAAGCCGGCGTCGTCAAGAGCGTCGACGCCTTCGTGTCCGCTCAGCAACAGACCCCCGACGGGGACAAGATCCAGGCGGGCGCGTATGTGCTGAGGAAGAGCATGTCGGCTGCCAGTGCGGTCAAGCTGATGCTCGACCCCAAGAGCCAGAACAACGTGATCGTCGCCCCTGGGCAGCGCAACGTCATTGTCTACCAGGCGATCGACAAGAAGCTCGACCTCGCGGACGGCACCACCGGGAAGATCGCCAAGAAGGAGTACAAGACCTTCGGACTTCCCAGCTGGGCGAACGACAGCAGGGACATAAAGGATCCGCTGGAAGGATTCCTCTACCCGGCGACCTATCCCGCCGCCAAGGGCATGAAGCCCGAGGCGATCCTGAAGCAGATGGTGACGCAGGCCAAGGAGAAGTACGCGGCCGACAACCTCGTGGCCAAGGCCAAGGAACTGAACCTGGTGAACCCGCTCCAGGTCGTCACGGTCGCGAGCCTCGTCCAGGCCGAGGGCAAGACGCACGACGACTTCCGCAAGATGGCCGAGGTGGTCTACAACCGTCTCAAAACCACGAACACGGAGACCAACAGGCTGCTCCAGTTCGACTCGACCTTCAATTACCTGAAGGGCCAGAGCAACATCCACATCAGCGAGTCCGAGATCAACAGCAACAAGGACCCGTACAACACCTATACGCGGAAGGGTCTGCCGCCCGGACCGATCGGCAACCCCGGTGACGACGCGATCAAGGCGACGTTGAACCCGACCAGCGACGGCTGGATCTATTTCGTGGCGACCGACGGCCAGAGCAACACCGAATTCGCCAAGACCTATGCGGAATTCCAGAAGCTCAAGGACAAGTTCAATGAGAGCTCGGGCCACTGACGCCCGAAGGGCCGCGGTACTCGGCTCCCCGGTCGCCCATTCCCTCTCCCCGGTGCTGCACCGCACCGCGTACCGGGAGTTGGGACTCGGCGACTGGTCCTACGACCGTTTCGAGATCGACGAAGAGGCACTGCCGGGCTTCTTCGGGGACCTCGGTCCCGAGTGGGCGGGCCTGTCGCTGACCATGCCGCTCAAGCGGGCCGTCATCCCGCTGCTCGACGAGGTCAGCGAGACGGCGGCCTCGGTCGAGGCCGTCAACACGGTCGTGTTCACCGAGGACGGCCGTTGTGTCGGTGACAACACCGACATCCCCGGGATGGTCGCCGCGCTGCGCGAGCGCGGGATCGAGCAGGTGGACTCCGCCGCGATCCTCGGCGCGGGCGCCACCGCCTCCTCCGCGCTGGCCGCGCTCGCCCAGATCTGCACCGGCGAGGTCGTCGCCTACGTCCGCAGCGCGGAGCGGGCCGCCGAGATGCGGCGGTGGGGCGAGCGGCTCGACGTGGAGGTCCGTACGGAGGACTGGGCGCAGGCCGCGCAGGCCCTGCGCGCCCCGCTCGTGATCGCCACCACCCCGGCGGGTGCGACGGACGCCCTGTCCGCCGCGGTCCCGGAACGGCCCGCGACGCTCTTCGACGTGCTGTACGACCCGTGGCCCACCGACCTCGCGGCCCGCTGGTCCGGCTACGGCGGCGCCGTGGTCAGCGGACTCGACCTGCTCGTGCACCAGGCGGTGCTCCAGGTCGAGCAGATGACCGGACGCGCCCCCGCGCCGCTCGACGCCATGCGGAAGGCGGGCGAGCAGGCCCTCGCGAGCCGCTGAGCACCGCCGCGGCGGGCCGGGCGCCGTCCCGCCTGATGGACCTGCGGCGGGGCACCGCGCCTGGACGTGGGAGGATCGGAGGTGGCGGGCCCGGGCCGCGCACCCGGTCGCGCCGTCGCCGTACACGAGGACGCGTGTACGCAGCAGCAGTACCAGGGCGCGAGCATGAGGAGCACCGTTGAGCAGGTTGCGCTGGCTGACCGCGGGGGAGTCCCACGGTCCCGCACTTGTCGCGACGCTGGAGGGCCTTCCCGCCGGCGTACCGATCACCACGGAGATGGTGGCGGACCACCTCGCCCGGCGGCGCCTGGGCTATGGACGCGGTGCCCGGATGAAGTTCGAGCGCGACGAGGTCACCTTCCTGGGCGGTGTCCGGCACGGTCTCACCCTCGGCTCGCCGGTGGCCGTCATGGTCGGCAACACCGAGTGGCCCAAGTGGGAGCAGGTCATGGCGGCCGACCCGGTCGACCCGTCGGTGCTGGCGGAGGTGGCCCGCAACGCGCCGCTGACCCGGCCCCGGCCCGGCCACGCCGACCTCGCGGGTATGCAGAAGTACGGCTTCGACGAGGCCCGGCCGATCCTGGAGCGCGCCTCCGCCCGGGAGACCGCGGCCCGTGTCGCGCTGGGCGCCGTGGCCCGTTCGTACCTGAAGGAGACGGCCGGGATCGAGATCGTCTCGCACGTCGTCGAGCTGGCCGCGGCGAAGGCCCCGTACGGCGTCTACCCCAAGCCCTCGGACGTCGAGAGGCTCGACGCCGACCCCGTGCGCTGCCTCGACGCCGACACGTCGAAGGCGATGGTCGCGGAGATCGACCAGGCCCACAAGGACGGCGACACGCTCGGCGGCGTCGTCGAGGTGCTCGCGTACGGCGTGCCGGTGGGCCTCGGCTCGCACGTGCACTGGGACCGGCGCCTCGACGCCCGGCTCGCGGCCGCGCTCATGGGCATCCAGGCGATCAAGGGCGTCGAGGTCGGCGACGGCTTCGAGCTGGCCCGGGTGCCCGGCTCCAAGGCCCACGACGAGATCGTCCACACCGAGGACGGCATCCGCCGCACCTCCGGCCGCTCCGGCGGCACCGAGGGCGGTCTGACCACAGGCGAGCTGCTGCGCGTGCGCGCCGCGATGAAGCCGATCGCGACCGTGCCGCGCGCGCTGGCCACGATCGACGTGGCGACCGGCGAGGCCGCCAAGGCCCACCACCAGCGCTCCGACGTCTGCGCGGTCCCGGCCGCCGGAATCGTCGCCGAGGCCATGGTCGCCCTCGTCCTCGCGGACGCGGTGGCCGAGAAGTTCGGCGGCGACAGCGTGCCCGAGACGCGGCGCAACGTCGAGTCCTACCTCGAGAACCTGGTCGTGCGGTGACCGCTGGACCACTGGTCGTCCTCGTCGGACCGATGGGTGTCGGCAAGTCCACCGTCGGCGCGCTGGTCGCAAACCGGCTCGGCTGCGCCTACCGCGACACGGACGACGACATCGTGGCCGAGCAGGGCCGCACCATCGCCGACATCTTCGTCGACGAGGGCGAGCCGGTCTTCCGCGCCATCGAGAAGAGCGCCGTGCACAAGGCGCTGGCCGAGCACGACGGGGTACTGGCGCTGGGCGGCGGCTCGATCCTCGACGCCGACACCCGCGCGCTGCTCGCCGGGCATCGGGTCGTCTACCTCTCGATGGACGTCGAGGAGGCGGTCCAGCGCACCGGCCTGAACGTGGCCCGTCCGCTGCTGGCCGTCAACCCGCGCCGGCAGTGGCGCGAGCTGATGGAGGCCCGCCGCCATCTGTACACCGAAGTCGCCCGCGCGGTCGTGCCCACCGACGGCCGCACCCCCGAAGAGGTCGCCCAAGCCGTCCTCGACGCACTGGAGTTGAAGGAAGCATGAGCGAGGCAGTGACGCGTATCCAGGTCGGCGGCACCGCGGGCACCGACCCCTACGAGGTCCTGGTCGGCCGTCAACTCCTCGGTGAACTGGGCGCGTTGATCGGCGACAAGGCCCAGCGCGTCGCGATCATCCACCCCGAGGCGCTCGCCGAGACCGGGGACGCGCTCCGCGCCGACCTGGCCGGACAGGGCTTCGAGGCCGTCGCCATCCAGGTGCCCAACGCGGAGGAGGCCAAGACCGCGGAGGTGGCCGCCTACTGCTGGAAGGCGCTCGGCCAGTCCGGCTTCACCCGCACCGACGTCATCGTCGGCGTGGGCGGCGGCGCCACCACCGACCTCGCCGGGTTCGTCGCGGCGACCTGGCTGCGCGGAGTGCGCTGGATCGCCGTCCCCACCACCGTGCTCGGCATGGTCGACGCGGCGGTCGGCGGCAAGACCGGCATCAACACCGCCGAGGGCAAGAACCTCGTCGGCTCCTTCCACCCGCCCGCGGGCGTGCTCTGCGACCTGGCCGCGCTCGACTCGCTGCCGGTCAACGACTTCGTCTCCGGGCTCGCGGAGATCATCAAGGCCGGCTTCATCGCCGACCCGGTGATCCTGGAGCTCATCGAGTCCGACCCCGAGGCGGCGCGGACGCCCGCGGGCCCGCACACCGCCGAGCTCATCGAGCGCTCCATCAAGGTGAAGGCCGAGGTCGTCTCCGGCGACCTCAAGGAGTCGGGGCTCCGCGAGATCCTCAACTACGGCCACACCCTGGCGCACGCCATCGAGAAGAACGAGCGCTACAAGTGGCGGCACGGCGCGGCCGTCGCCGTCGGCATGCACTTCGCCGCCGAACTCGGCCGGCTGGCGGGCCGGCTGGACGACGCGACCGCCGACCGCCACCGCACGATCCTGGAGTCCGTCGGCCTCCCGCTCAGCTACCGCTACGACCAGTGGCCCAAGCTGCTGGAGAACATGAAGGTCGACAAGAAGTCGCGCGGCAACCTGCTGCGCTTCATCGTCCTCGACGGTCTGGCCAAGCCGACCGTCCTGGAGGGCCCCGACCCGGCGGTGCTCCTCGCCGCGTACGGCGAAGTGGGGGAGTAGCTCCCAACGGGCCCCTGCTTGGCCCTGTTTGCCCTCCGTTCATGGGCACTCCCCGGCTTCCCCGGCCGTTCACACAACGACGGCCGGGGAAGGTACCGTTCGGTGGGGGTCGCTCCCGCGCCCTTCAGGCTGTGGGGGAGAGCGGGAGGCTCCGCTCGCCGGCGTCCATCGCCTGCCGCGAGCGAATGGGCGAAAAGATCACGAGACGGAGTGGCACCGGATGCAGCACGCAGTGGGGGCTCCGCTGCCGCCGCCCCACCAGCCGGGGCACGGACCGGCCGCCGGCTGGTCGCCGGCCGCACAGCACCCGGGACATCCGGGCGGACCCTCCGGTCCGGCACCCACGAGTCCACCCGCCCCCGGCTTCACCGGTCCGCCGCCGGGACATCCGGCGCCGCCCTCGCACCTGCCGCATCCCGCGCCCCCGCAGCACGCCCCCGCAGCGCCGATCCCCGACACGACGGGTCATGTGCAGCTGCCCCCGGGCGGCCCGGTCGCCATGCCCAGCGCCCCGGGCGCCCCCGACCCCGCGGCGACCACCCTCGCCGTGCTGCTCATCGGGCCCGCGGGTGCGGGCAAGACGAGCGTCGCCAAGTACTGGGCGGACCACCGCCGGGTGCCGACCGCCCACATCAGCCTCGACGACGTACGCGAATGGGTGCGCTCGGGCTTCGCCGATCCGCAGTCGGGGTGGAACGACCATTCGGAGGCGCAGTACCGTCTGGCCCGCCGCACCTGCGGCTTCGCCGCGCGGAACTTCCTGGCGAACGGCATCTCCTGCGTCCTCGACGACGCGGTCTTCCCGGACCGCCCGGTCGTCGGCCTCGGCGGCTGGAAGCGACACGTCGGGCCGGGGCTGCTGCCCGTGGTGTTGTTGCCGGGCCTGGAGATAGTCCTGGAGCGCAACGCCGAGCGCTCCGGAAACCGCCGCCTGACCGACGAGGAAGTCGCCCGTATCCACGGCCGCATGGCCGGCTGGTACGGCTCCGGGCTCCCCATCATCGACAACTCCCAGCTCGACGTTCCGTCCACGGCCCGCGTCCTGGACGAGGTCCTGGCCCGCTCCCTCGCGAGCCCACCGCAGTGGTGACCCCGCGGGGCCGGCGGGTAGCGCCTGTCGGCCCCGCACCGATCGCGATCGCGGAACCGGCCCCCTGACCCTCGCCCGCGGTGTCTCCGTCTCACCGCCGACCGCCTACCGCCCATCCGGCCCCGCTGGAACGGCGACATCGCGCCGACGCTCGTAGGCTCGATTTATGTCAGAGGTGTACGCGGCGCGACGCGAGCGGCTTCGGGAGCGCTGTGCGGCGGGCGGCAGCGCGACGGCGCTCGTCACCCGCCCGGCCAACGTGAGGTACCTCGCGGGCGCGGCCCCGCGGGGTGCCGTCCTCCTGCTGGGCAGGAGCGAGGACCTGCTGCTCTGTGGCGCTCCGCCGAGCGGCGAGGTCGGCGAGGGACGTCCCGACGAGGCGCTGCGCGTGCAGGTGCTGCCGCGCGCCGGGGGCGACGCGGCCGTGGCCGCCGCCGACGCCGCCATCGCCCAGGGCGCCGACTCCCTGGCGGTCGAGGAGCACCACCTCACCGTGACCCGCCACCGGGCCATCGGCGCGGTGGCACCCCAGCTGCGCCTGGCCGACCTGGGCGGTGCGGTGGAGCAGCTGCGGGTGATCAAGGACGAGGAGGAGATCTCCTGTCTGCGGATCGGCGCCGAGATCGCCGACCAGGCGCTCGGGGAGCTCCTCGAATCGATCCTCGTCGGCCGCACCGAGCGGCATCTCGCCCTGGAGCTGGAGCGCCGGCTCGTCGACCACGGCGCCGACGGCCCCGCCTTCGCGACCTCCGTCGGCACCGGCCCGAACTCAGGGCGGCGCGGGCACCGGCCCACCGACCGGCGGGTCGAGGAGGGAGATTTCCTTTCCGTCTGCCTCGGCGCGACCTACCGCGGCTACCGCTGCGAAATCGGCCGTACCTTTGTGATCGGTACCTCGCCGGCCGACTGGCAGATCGACCTGTACGACCTCGTCTTCGCCGCCCAGCGGGCCGGACGCGAGGCGCTGGTACCCGGCGCCGCCTACCGTGACGTGGACCGGGCCGCACGCCAGGTGCTCGGCTCCGCGGGCCACACGGAGGGCCTTCCTCCGCTGACCGGGCACGGTGTGGGGCTCGAAATCGACGAGGACCCGCAGCTCGCCCCCGCGGCCATGGGTAAACTGGACACTTGCGTGCCGGTCACCGTCGAACCGGGGGTCCACCTCCCGGGCCGGGGCGGTGTCAGGATCGATGACACGCTCGTCGTACGCCCCGAGGCGGACGGCGGACCCGAGCTACTCACCATCACGACCAAGGAACTGCTCGCGCTCTAGCCAATCGCTACGCGCGTGTCCCGGGGTCGTCCACGTCAGTCCAGGAGATTCCGCAACCGTGGCTTCCACGAACGACCTCAAGAACGGCCTGGTGCTCAAGCTCGACGGAGGCCAGCTCTGGTCCGTCGTCGAGTTCCAGCACGTCAAGCCCGGCAAGGGCCCGGCCTTCGTGCGCACCAAGCTGAAGAACGTGCTCTCCGGCAAGGTCGTCGACAAGACGTTCAACGCCGGCGTCAAGGTCGAGACGGCCACGATCGACAAGCGCGACATGCAGTTCTCGTACATGGACGGCGAGTACTTCGTCTTCATGGACATGGACACGTACGACCAGCTCATGGTCGACCGCAAGTCCGTCGGCGACGCCGCCAACTTCCTGATCGAGGGCTTCACCGCCACCGTCGCGCAGCACGAGGGCGAGGTGCTCTTCGTCGAGCTGCCGGCCGCCGTCGAGCTCGTCATCCAGGAGACCGAGCCGGGTGTCCAGGGCGACCGCTCCACCGGTGGCACCAAGCCCGCCACCCTGGAGACCGGTCACCAGATCCAGGTCCCGCTCTTCATCACCACCGGTGAGAAGATCAAGGTCGACACCCGCACGAGCGACTACCTCGGCCGGGTGAACAGCTAACCGTGGCTGCCCGCAACACGGCCCGCAAGCGCGCCTTCCAGATCCTCTTCGAGGGCGACCAGCGCGGCGTGGACGTCCTGACGGTCCTCGCGGACTGGATCCGGCACTCCCGGACCGACACCCGGCAGCCCCCGGTCAGCGAGTACACGATGGAGCTGGTCGAGGGCTACGCCACCAAGGCGAAGCGGATCGACGAGCTCATCGCGACGTACGCCGTCGACTGGACGCTGGACAGGATGCCGGTCGTCGACCGCAACATCCTGCGCCTCGGCGCCTACGAGCTGATCTGGGTCGACGGGACCCCCGACGCCGTGGTCCTCGACGAGGCGGTGCAGTTGGCCAAGGAGTTCTCCACGGACGAGTCGCCCTCGTTCGTGAACGGCCTGCTGGGCCGGCTGAAGGACCTGAAGCCGTCGCTGCGCCGCGACGAGGCCTAGGCCCTGTCGTCAAATTCCCGTCTGCCCCGCGACGCCATGCACGCACTCTCGGCGCACCGGGCACAGACCCAAGTACGTCCAGTACGAGGGCCTGTGCCCGGCACGCCGAGAGCACGCACCTGACGCCGCAGGGCCCGCCCTGCGGGCGGACGACGGGAATGTGACGACAGGTCCTAGCGGGCGTGTGCGCGGCCGGGGGAGTCCACCGGTGTCACCGGTACCCCTCCGGCCGCGCTGCCCATCAGCGTCAGCCTCACCTCGCCCGGACCGGCCGGGGTGGTGCCGTCGGACAGTACGGCGAGGGCCAGGGTGTTGGCGCCCCGGGTGCGCAGGACACCGTTGGGCAGGACGAAGGTGTGCTGGGGGCCGACATCGTTGATGTACTGGCCCATGTTCCAGCCGTTCAAGAAGATCTGGACGCGGTAGGCGTGGGCCGGGTCGTCGGTGAGGGTGAGCCCGATCGAGGCGTCCACGCCCGGGTCGATCGCGAGCCGGAACCCGGTGCGGTACCAGGCGACTCCCTGCCCGCGCGCCGCCCGCGGGAAGTCCACGGCCTTCCAGCCGCTGTCGGCGAACCCCGGCAGATGCCAGCCCTGCCGTTCCCCGTACAGCCCGCCGTGGTTGAGTGGTCCCCGCACCGGGTCGGGCGCCGCCTCGCCCTGGATCCGCCAGGTGACGGCCGGGCTCGCCCCCGCGAACGTCACCGCCGTGAGGCCCCGCGCGGCCTTGTGCGTGTCCTTCGCCGCGCCGTCCATGTCGTGCTGCATCCGGCGTACGAGGACGGAGAGGATGTGCGGTCCGCTCGCGTACCGCACGGGGAAGGTGGCCGTGGCGGACCAAGTGCCCTTTCGCACCGTCGACTTGTCCGGCACCGGCATCCGGTGCGTGCCGAGCGGTTTCCCGTCCAGCCACGCCATCAGCAGCCCCTGTGTGCCCGTGACGTACGAGAGGGACACCGACTCGGCGGCGCCTCCGTCCGTGAAGCGCCCCCGGTACCAGACGTCTCCGTAGTGGAAGCCGTAGTCGTCGGCGAAGAGGACGGGCTGCCCGGCCGGTACGGGGGTGGTGCTGTACGAGGAGGTCCTGTCCGCGACCTTCCAGGCGGAGTCGTCGAACCCGGCGTCCGACTCGGGGTTCTCGGTGTGGAAGCGCCAGTTGTCCAACGCGGGCAGGTGGACCGCTGCGACCCCCGGCAGCCGCTGCTCGGCCCGCAGACTCCCGGAGGTGGTCGCCCGGGCCTTCAACCTTCCCTGGTTCCACACCACTTCACTCATCCCGCGCGGCCCCCACACCTCCAGGTCGGCCGCCTCGACGGTGTCCCCGGTGAGATGGACGGTCGTGTCGCGCAGGGCGGCGGTGCGCAGGAGCGCCGGGCCGTATGCGAGCACGGGCCCCGACGGGGTGTCGTGGCGCCACAGCCGCATGGACGTCTCGTCGTCGGCGAGCAGCAGGAGGAGGGGGGCCTCCGTGCCGCCGCCCTCCACCAACACCCGGGTCAGACCCCCGAGTTCGGCGTCGACGCACAGCGCGCCGGACGTGTACGCGTGGTCGGCCTTCCCCTCCAGCACGGTGACCGTGGGCTCGCTCGCGCACTCGACGGCCGTCTGTGTCGGCTCCCCCTTCCGCCCCGTGAACACGGCGATGTCCTGCCGTCCGGCGGTGAGCCACAGCATCGGCTGGGCGCTGGAGTACCTCAACGTCCGCCGCCCGAGCAGGAGACCGGCGGCGAGCAGCCGGGCGTCGAGCCCGGGGACCGGTACCGGAACGCTCACCCCGGCGAGGGGGACGGCGGCGAGGACGTCGTCGGTCCGGTCGTTGCGCAGGATGTGGAAGTGCGCCTTGGTGTCCGGGTTGACCAGGTGGTACGCCGTGATCCCGGCGCCCGCCCCCGACGCGCCGCCACTCGCGCCGACCTGGACGTCGGGTGCCCGGTCCAGCTTGGCGAGGTCGGGCACGGAGTGCAGGAGCTGCCCGAGCTGGTGCATGGGGACCAGCTTCGGGGTGGGCCTGCGGGCCTCGTCGAGGGCGGCGCCGTAGTCGTACGAGGTGTAGACGACCGGCGCGGGCAGCCAGCCCCAGGAGGTCCCCCCGAACGTCATGTAGACGTTGTGGACCTTGATGCCGTTGGCGAGGTTGGTGAGGTAGAAACGCCGCTCGTACGCCGCGTCACGGGTCCGCGCCGACTCCGCGTACCCCTTCCCGTCGAACTCCACCCCGCCCCACGGGTCGAACCAGCCGCCCCCGAACTCGGCCAGCAGCCCCGGGGTCTCGGGACTCGCCGTCGAGCCGCCCTTCGTGCCGCCGATGCCGTAGTAGCCCCAGTCGGGCGGCGGTGCGAGGGGCGAGGGGTAGCCGTCGAAGCCGTACAGATAGCGGCCGCTCTCGCCGCCCGTGTCGAACGTTCCCGGCGCCCAGTACCCGTTGCGCCCCTTGTCGTTGTGGAAGAGCGGCACGTCGATGCCGTCTGCGCGGACCTTGGCGTAGAGATGGGCCATGTAGTCGAGCCCGCGGGGGCTGGTGACGTTGTTCGCGTACTCGTTCTCCAGCTGGTAGAGGACGATCGTGCCGCCGCCGTGGGTGTAGAGGTGCCGGGCCGCGATCCGGTTCACGGAGGTCAGCCACTCGTCGACGTACGACAGATAGGTCGGGTCGGAGGTGCGGGCGGTGCCCCGGGTGGCGGTCAGCCAGCCGGGGAAGCCGCCCGCGTCGACCTCGGCGTTGATGTACGGGCCGGGCCGCAGGATCACGTACAGGCCGGTCTCGGCGGCCGTGCGCAGGAACAGGTCGAGGTCGCGGACGCCGGTGAAGTCGTACTGTCCGGGCGCGGGGGAGTGGTAGTTCCAGGAGACGTAGACGCTGATGGTGTTGTAGCCGTGGGCGCGCAGCTTCTCCAGGACGTCCCGCCAGAGGGAGGGGCTCGGCAGCCGGAAGGGGTGGACCTCGCCGGACCACAGGACGACCCGCCTGCCGTCGACCAGCATCGAGTACTTGTCGAAGCCCACGGTGTGGCGGGTGCCGTCCGCGCCGGGCGGCTCCGGTGCCGGGCCGGTGGGGGCGGTCGCGTGGGCGAAGGCGCCGTCGCTCCCGCTGACCGTGAGGCCCAGCGCGGTGGTGCCGGCGAGTGCGCTGAAGGTACGTCTGCTCAACACCATGCGGGGCCTCTCGGGGACAGGTGCGCGGGGGTGCGGCCATTGTCCACAGCGGTGGGTCTCCCCATGGCCGTATGAGGGGCTCGGCGCGGGCGGATTACGCGGTACGGGCGGTACGGGGGTCACGCCGGCGGAGATCGCCCGGTCGGCACACCCGCTCTGCCGGCCGGCGGCCGGATGGAGCCGCGCAAGGTGATCGGCTCCATCGGCACGGGCGGGGCGGGTGGGTCAGGAGGGCTTGGCCGCCGTGAGGGCGGTGACCGTCACCTTGTCGTCGCACTCGGCGATGACACCGTCCGTCAGCGCGACCTGGTGCGCCCCGGCACTCGGGACACCCACCACCAGCGTCGGGTAGCTCGCGGGCGTGGCTCCGGACTTGCAGTAGCCGTCGGCCTCACCCTGGACCTGCACGAATGTCAGCTTCGTAAACGCCTTCCCGCCCGGCGCGACCTTCACCGTGGACGTGCCCCCGGTCGTGGTCACCTTGAGCGGACGGTTCTTCTCGGGGGAACCGTTGCCCGCTCCCGCCACGGTCGGATACCCCTGGACCGTGCACGCCTTGCCGGACACGTTGGTGAACTCGACGATCGCCGCGCCGGTCCCGGTACCGTCCGGCCGTACCGCGGCCTGGTACATGGACGCCTTGAGATCCGACAGGCCGCAGGCCTTCGCACCGGTGGACGGCGCCGTGGTGTGCGTCGGGGAGCCGGACGTGACGGACGTGACGGGGGTGGACGGGGTGGAGGGCGTGGAGGGGGAAGTGGAGCTGGAGGTGGAAGTGGACGCCGCCGGCTTGACCGGAGCGCCCGACGGCGAAGAGCCCGCCCCCGCCGGGCTCCCGCCCGGCTGACACGCGG
The DNA here is from genome assembly GCF_042885015.1 of Streptomyces sp. NPDC058086. Lineage (NCBI taxonomy): Bacteria > Bacillati > Actinomycetota > Actinomycetes > Kitasatosporales > Streptomycetaceae > Streptomyces > Streptomyces sp. NPDC058086. The sequence continues at coordinate 22,149 of NZ_JBHVST010000084.1, forward strand.
TCATGAGCAGGGTGGCCGCCGACGCGGTCACCATGGCCGTCGCGACTCTGCGGATACCGATGCCGTACATGAAGTCCCCCGAAGCGGTCCAGGCGCCGGTCTCTTACCGACACTCGTCGCTTCAGAGCGCGTCATCGGCTTCCGGGGTTCACCTGCCGGGCTGTCTGTGACATGACGGTGACACAGCAGGCCCCACTGCGCATTTCGGGACAGCCCGACCGACTCGCCGATTCAGGGCCTGTGAGGCGGTGAATGGGGGGCCGCCCACAGGAGATCGCGGGTCAGTTCGAGGACGCTCGGTGCGCCGGTCAGGCTCATCGCCTCGACGAGTTCGTCGGTGAGGTCGTCGATCAGGCGGGTCACGCCGGCGGCGCCGCGGACGGTCAGCGCCCACAGGACGGGCCGGCCGATGAACACGGCACGGGCGCCGAGGGCGAGCGCGGCGAGGATGTGGGTGCCGCGGCGCAGCCCGCCGTCGGCGTAGACCTCGGCACCGGTGCCCGCCACCGCGTCGACGACCTCCGGCAGGGCCCAGGCGGTGGGCACCAGCCCGTCCAGCTGCCGCCCGCCGTGGTTCGAGACGATGAGGCCGGACGCCCCCGCGGCCACCAGTTCCCGCGCGTCGTCGCCGCGCAGCACGCCCTTGACGACGATGGGGAGGCCGCGGGCCCGTTCGCGCAGCCAGCTGATGACGTCGAGGGTCAGATCGGGTGCGCGCTCGGCCGCCTCGGGCGAGGGAACGCCGGTGACGTTGCCGTACAGGTCCTCCGGTCCGATGAAATCGTCGACCTGCGTGCCACGTTTGCCCCGTGACCCGACGACCGGCGTGTCGGCGGTCAGTACGACGGCCCGCGCCCCGGCGGCGAGGGCCCGCTCCAGCGCCTCGATGGTCAGTACGGGGTCCCGGGCCACGTACACCTGCACCCACCACGGCGCCCCGCTCGGCACCAGGTCCGCGAACGGCACCGCGGTGTTCGAGGTCACCGCCAGCAGCGATCCCGCCGCCGCGACGCCCCGCGCGGTGGCGCCCTCCCCGTCCGGGTGGGCCTTGCGCTGCAGGGTGCTGGGCGCGACGAGTACGGGTGTACGAACGGGTGTGCCGAGTACGGTCGTAGAGGCGTCGCACGTCGAGACGTCCCGCAACAGCCGTGCCCGGAAGCGGAACTGGTCCCAGGCCGAGGTCGCCTCCGCGACGCTCATACCGCGACCGGAGCCGCGCCGGAAGTACGCGTAGACGTCCTCCGGTAGCACCTCGGCGGCCCGCTCCTGAAGACCGTCCATCCAGCGACCGATGTCTGTCACCTGACATCCCTTCGTCGTACGGTACGACGAAGCAAGGGTGCCCCAGGCACCCGCCCCGGCGGTCTAATTCGCTCGACACCGAGGGGCGGGACGGTGATGCTGCACCTCTATGACGCGAACCGATACGCCCCCCGCGTGGGACGAGCGCACCCAGCTGACCACCTTCCTCGACTATGCCCGTGCCACCGCCCGCGCCAAGTGCGAGGGAGTCTCACCGGAGGGCGCGCGGCAGGCCCCGCTCCCCGGATCCCCGCTGATGACGCTGTGCGGACTGATCAGCCACCTGCGGTGGGTCGAGCACTACTGGATCCAGGTGGTGTTCCTCGGTGAGGAGGACTCGGGGCCGATCGCGGCCGCGACCGACGACGATCCCGATCCGGAGATGCGGATCGCCGTCGACGTGCCGTTGCCCCAGCTCCTCGACGAGTACGAGGAGCAGAGCGTCCGCTACCGTCTCCTGGTCGCCGAGCACGATCTCAACACCACGGCCAAGCGTCCGATCCGCGACGGCCGGCACGTCGACCTGCGCTGGATCCTCCTCCACCTGATCGAGGAGACCGCCCGGCACAACGGGCACGTGGACATCATCCGGGAACTGGTCGACGGCGTGACGGGGTACTGAACTCACGACCGAAACAAGCGGGTTGAACCCCACCATTCGCAGCCTCACCTTCGACTGCACCGGTGATCCGTACGATCTCGGGCTGTTCTGGAGCGAGTTGCTCGGCCGTCCGCTGGACGACGACGACAAGCCGGGCGACCCGGAGGCGGTGCTGCGCGACCCGTCCGGCGGCCCGATGCTGCTCTTCGTGCGCGTCCCCGAGGGCAAGTCGGCCAAGAACCGCATCCACTTCGACCTCCAGCCGCAGGGCCGCACCCGCGCCCAGGAGGTCGCCCGCGCCCTCTCCCTCGGCGCCCGGCAGATCGCCGACCACACCCGCCCCGACGGCGGCGGCTGGGTCACCCTCGCCGACCCCGAGGGCAACGAATTCTGCGTGGAGCGCGGAAAGTTGGGCTGAGCGCACTCCGGCGCTACGCGCGCGTCACCCTGTTCAACGGCACCCGTCGCGCTTTCACCGTCCCCAAGACCCCGTCACCGCACCCAGCGACCACCACCCTCAAGGTCACCCGTTCGACACAAGAAATGCCGTTCCCCTCCCGCAAAGTGCCAGCGCGCACCCGCACAGGGAACGCTGCACACAGGCAGCAGTTCCCAACTTCCCTGAACCTCCGCGGTGAGCGTTGTTCCGGCGGGGGGCAGTGACGATCACGGTCTTGGCTGCTTGGGCCGCTTCAGAGTGTGGCAGGCGTGCCGGGGTCCGTGCTGGGGCGAGATCTGGCCGACGAGTTCCCGGAAGCAGATCAGGGCGGTGATGGGTGGGATTCCGACGACGACCATCGCCAGCAGGGAGCGCGGGGACTGGCCGACGCAGAGGGCGACCGCCGTGGCGGAGGCGATCAGCATCACGGACCAGGACCGTCTGGCGCTCCGGTGCTGAACGGACGCCCGAAGAATGGACAGACCCGCCACGAGCCACGGTCCGTACACCATCAGCGGCCACCATCGTGCCAACTTTGCCGAAACGACCAGCAATGAAATGCCACGCAGTTGGTTGTATGAATAAGAGACGGACCATCCCAGCATCATCACTGCGGATACAATGATCATTACGACCAGGAAAACAACCGTGATGATCCTGTGTTTAGCGGCAATGGCTTGGAATCCCGGCCGGGGCCTGCGCCGGTTGACCGGGCGGCGCGGCTGGGCGTGGCTGTGCGGCGGGGCCGGAGCGGCGGGCGTCACGCTCGACGTCGTGTACAGCATCTGCGCCAGCTCTTCGTCCGGATCCCACGCGTCCGGCTCGATCGCGGGCTCGGGGACGTGCCAGAAGTGTTGTGTCCCGAGCGGATCGGCGCCGGTGAACGGTGGGTTCAGTGGATCATAGGCGGTGGCTCGCGGATCGAACTGAATGTCGCGGAGGGTGGGATCGTCCTGAGTCCAGTCCATCTGTCTGCAGCTCCTTTGCGCCCTGGCTCAGCGGGATCCGTCTGCGGTGTGTCCGTCCCACGTGGCCCGCAGGTATTCGCTTTCCATGCGGGTCATGGCCTTGAGGAACTCCTCGAGCAGGTCCGCGCAGTGCTCCAGGCGTGCCCTCCCGTCGGCGGTATCGAGCCAGTCGTTCGCGTGCATATCTTTCGTCGTCACGGCTGATTAACGAGCGCCATAGGGCGTAAGGCATTCGGTCATTCAGGGGAATGTGCGTCCATAGATCCATAGATCCATAGATCAATAGAGATGATCGTGCTGTTATCGAGGAGAGGGCCCCGCCGGATTTCCGGCGGGGCCGTTGTGGGGATCCGTGGGGGCGGACGTCAGCTCGTTTCGACGCCGACCGTCAGTGTGCCCGTGTAGCCCGACGCGGCCGTGCTGCCCAGGGCCGTCAGGGTGAGGAGGCCGGACGCGGCGCCTCCGTCGTCGTAGATCGAGTCCTGGGCGAGGGTGGTGCGGGTGACCGTGTTCGTGGAGTACGGGGAGATCCTGGCCACCGCCGTGGTGATCGTTTCGGCGAAGAAGAGCTGGCCGGTGTGGAGTTCCCGGCCGCCGGTGAAGCTGCCGTCCGAGGTGAGCGTGACTCCCGTGTGCACCTTGAGGTGGATGTGGATGCAGCGGCCCCGGTACCAGCCGGGGTAGATCGTGGTGAGGTTCGCGACGCCGTTGGAGTTGGTGAGGACGCCGCCCCGCAGGAACGAACCGTCGTCCGGTTCGCTGTGGCCGTTGTTGCCGACGAACCCGGAGTACTCGCCCAGCGCGTCGCAGTGCCAGATCTCCACGAGGGCGCCGGCGAGCGGGACGCAGGTGTCGTCGTCGACGACGGTGAGCGCGAGCTTGAGCGGGACGCCCGGCTTGCTCTCGGTGATGTCGGCGCGGACCAGGGCGCCGTCCAGGTAGTAGGGGCCTTCGGTCATCTCCTTGGTGAGGGTGCAGACGGCCGCCGCGGCGACGGGGGCCGAGTCCACCGACTTGGCCGTGTCGGTTGTGGGGGCTTCCGGTGCGGCGGCGCCCACGGCCAGGGTGGCGGCCGTGGCGCCGGTGGCGATCAGCACCGTACGGCGCCCGATCGGGTGTGCTGCTCCTGAAGTGTCTGTCATGGACACGGCAGATTAGGAACGGATGCTGTTGGTCGGCTGTCAGTACGGCAAAGTGATGAGCCGTCAAGTTCCTTGTGAGACACGTGGACCGGGTCTGGGCCGGGTTGGCTCAGACGGTCGCTTCGAGGGTCACGTCGATGTTCCCCCGGGTGGCGTTGGAGTAGGGGCAGACCTGGTGCGTGGTCCGTACGAGCCGGTCGGCGGTCGCCTGCTCCACGCCGGGCAGGTGGACCGACAGCTTGACGGCCAGGGTGAAGCCCCCGTCCTCCTTGCTGAGCAGGCTCACGGTCGATGTGACGGTGGAACCGGGCACCTTCACCTCCTGCTGGGCCGCGATCAGCCGCAGTCCGTTGTGGAAGCAGGCCGCGTAGCCCGCGGCGAAGAGCTGCTCGGGGTTGGTCCTGTCGCCACCGGGGCCGCCCATCTCCTTCGGCACGGCGAGGACCTCGTCGAGGACTCCGTCGAGGCTACGGACCTCCCCGTTGCGGCCGTCGCCGGTCGAGAGGGCCTCGGTGGTGTAGAGCGTGGTGGTGGACATGGTGTCTCCTTCTGGGTGGGCCACGGGGTCGTGGCCGGACTTGGGCAGGTTCGAGTAGGCATGCGTGGGCGGGCGCGGGCGGGCATACCTCGGCATGTCGAACAGGGGAGGGGTGGACTGTGTCCCTACTGCGGGAGGGAAACGGAGTCCGTGTCGGCGGTGGCCCGCGTGCGCGAGGCGGCGTCGGTCGGGGCGGTGACCTGGGCGAGCAGGGTCAGCGCGGCCTGCGAGGAGGACCCCGCCGCCGCGGTGACCGCGACGACGCGCTGCCCGGGCTCGTTCGGGACCGGCATCGCCTGCTGGACGACGTCCATCGGGCCGACCAGCGGATGCCGCATCCGGTGTTTCGCGATGTCCCAGGCACGGACGCCGTGTTCGGACCAGAGGGTGGTGAACTCCCGGCTCTTCATCGTCAGCTGACCGATCAGCTCGGCCAGCTCCGGATCGTCGGGGTGTTCGCCGACCGCGAGCCGCAGCTTGCCCACCGCGTCCCTGGCCTTGCGCGGCCAGTCCTCGTACAGATCACGCGTGTGCGGATCCAGGAAGACGAGCCGTGCGGTGTTGGGGCGCAGGGCCGGCTGCTCGGGACTGTCCGGATCGAGATGCCCGGCGAACAGCGCGTGCCCGGTGCGGTTCCATGCCAGGACGTCGCTCCGGCGGCCGAGCACGATCACCGGGGTGTCCCCGAAGGCGGCGATCAGCTGCCTCGTCGCCTCGGAGACGCGCTCGGGGGCTGGGCGGCGGGGCCGACTCCTGCCGCTCTTGCGCGCCACCCCGGCGAGGTCGTGCAGGTGGCGGTGTTCGGTCTCGTCCAGGCGGAGCGCCCGGGCGATCGCGTCCAGTACCTCCACGGAGGCGTTGAGGGACAGTCCCTGCTCCAGCCGCGTGTAGTACGACTGGCTCACCCCCGCCAGCTGGGCCAGCTCGTCGCGCCGCAGCCCGGGCACGCGCCGACGCTCCCCGAACGTCGAGAGCCCGACGTCCGAGGGCCGCAGCTGCGCGCGACGCGTACGGAGGAATCGACCGAGCTGGTCCTTGCTGTTCATGGACTTGAGTATGGGCGGGTCGGGCGTGGGTAGCCTGCCCCTCCCAGTGACAGGTTGTGGGGTGACTCCGTCGGTTCAGTGGTGCGTGGCGGAGGCGTAGTTGAGGAAGTCGGCCCAGGTGGTGGGGGAGAGGGTGAGGTGGGGGCCGTCCGTGTTCTTGGAGTCGCGGACGTGGATGGTGGAGGGGCAGGTGGCGACCTCCACGCAATCTCCGTCGCCACCGCTGCTGTAGCTCGACTTGTGCCAGGAGAGGGCGACTTCGACGCAGTCGCCGGAAGCGCTGCTGCTGTAGCTCGACTTGAACCACGTCAGTTCGCTGGTGCTCATAACGCTCCTCGCATCCGCTGCAACAGGCTCACGGAGTCCGGGATGGTGAGAGCCTGTGAACGCATCCTGGCATAGCGCCGTTGGAGGACGCTGATCTCCCTCGGATCGGGGATGAGTAAGCCGCCTCGCTGGCCCTCGCAGTAGGCGAACCAGGTGTTGTCCGGCGTCTCCAGCAACTGCATGGGACCATCCAGTCCCGCGTGCCTCTCCTGCACCTGCGGCATGACCTGGATCTCGACGTTGCGCAGCTCGGCGATCTCCAAGACGTGATCGATGAGTTCCCGCGTGACGTCCATCCCACCCGTGCTCCGCAGGATCAGCCCCTCCTCCAGGATGAAGCTGAACGCCGTGTTCGGCCGCTCCCGCAGCAGTCGTTGCCGCTCGCCTCGCGCCACCCACTGCGCCTCAACCTGCTCGTCGTCCATTGGAGGCAGCTGGTTCCTGAACAACGTCCGCGCGTACGCCTCCGTCTGCAACAGACCCGGAATCAACCGGCACTCATAGGTATAGAGAGTGATCGCGGTCGTCTCCAACCGCGCCCACTGCCTGAACCACGCCGCCAACCCCGGCTGCCTCGCTAGATGCCCCGCCGCCTTCCGTAACGCCCCGGTGTTGCCCAGCACCTCCTCCGCCCGCTCGACGAACGTCGGATCCGGCATCCTCCGCCCCAGCTCCACCGACGCCACCGTGTGTTTGGAGAACCGCACCCGTTCCCCGAACTCCTCCCGGCTCAGCCCCGCATGCTCCCGCAGGGCCTGTACGACCGCCCCGAACGTCCGCAGACTGTCCGACGACTCGGGTTCTCCACCCGTCCCCACCGCACCATCGACCACCATGGGTCACCTCCCGCACCCCATGGTCACGCCCAGTGACCGGTACTGTCCAGCCCGTCACCGCGTACGCTCGCGCAGCGTACGCGGCGCCGACCTGGTGAAGCGTGTGCGATCACCGCCAGATTGGGCCCATGACCGCACCATCCACCCCCCAACACCCGGTTACCGTACGTGTGTTCACGCAGCGCCTCAGTGCCACCCCGCGCGGCGCCCGTCTCGCACGTCACCTCGCCCTGCACCAGCTGCACGCCTGGGGCATCCCGCACGGCACGGACGTCTCCGACACCGTCGCCGTGATCGTCGCCGAGCTGGCCGCCAACGCGGTCACGCACGGGCGTGTACCGGGGCGGGACTTCGAGCTGCGGCTGTCGCTCGTCACGGGCAGCGTCCGCGTCGAGGTCACCGACACGCGCAGTGGGCCGCGTCCGCCGGGACCCGGTGACGTACCGGCCGCCCGTCCCCTCGACGAAGGCGGTCGGGGCCTCGTACTCGTCGAGGCACTCGCCGACCGGTGGGAGGTGCTGGACCGGGAGCCGCCCGGCAAGACCGTCCGTGCCGAGGTCGACCTGCCGGGGTGGCTGTCCCTGGTCAGGAGGTCGAGCGGGTCGCCTTCCCGATCGACGACAGCACCGCCTCCGGATCCCCGCCCGGGGCCACCGACTTGCCGATCTGTGCCCTGATCGACGCCGCCACCTGGGACCAGTTGGTCTCGGAGAGGGGGTAGAGCTCCATGTTGTCCAGGGCGTCCAGGCCGTTCCAGAGCTTGCTGTACTGCTTGTCCTCGCGCATGGCGGCGCTCGCAGCGGTGGTCACGGGCAGGAGCTGGTACTCGGCGGCCTGCTGGGTGACGTACTTGTCGCCGTAGAGGAAGTCGAGGAACTTGCCCGTCTCCTCGCGGTGGCCGGCCGAGCGGAAGGCGATCGTCCAGTCGGCCGTGCCCATGGTCGGCACGGTCCGGCCGGTGCGGCTCGGGAGCGCGACGGTGCCGTAGGGGACGCTCAGGGTCGAGTCCTCGATCTGGCGCATCAGGGAGAGCGGGGCGTTGACCATGGCAGCCTTGCCGTCCATGAAGGCCTGGAGGGCGGCGCCGCGGTTGAGCTTGCCGGGGAGGGTCGGGCCCGTGAGGCCCTCGGAGACGAGGGAGGAGCGCAGCCACTTCAGTGTCGAGACGTTCTCCTTGGAGGTGAGGGCGTAGCTGCCGCTGTTGTCGGTGTAGCCGCCGCCTCCGGCCAGCAGCCAGCTCAGGGTCTCGGCCTCCGCCTCCTCCGGGCCGAGGGGCAACGCGATCGGGTACGTCACGCCCATGGTCTTCAACGCGCGGGCGTCCACGAGGAGTTGGTCCCAGGTGGTGGGGGGCTTCAGGCCCGCCCGGGAGAAGAGGTCCTTGTTGTAGTACAGGAGGCGGGTGCTCGCCGTGAACGGCAGGCCGTACTGGACGCGGCGCACCTGCCCGGCCTCGGCGAGGCTCGGTACGAAGCTGCCCTGGGCGGAGATCGACAGCACCTCGTCCGCCCGGTAGAGCATGCCCTTGGCCGCGTACTCGGCGTAGCTGTCGCTCTGCACGACGTCCGGCGCCCTGCCCTGCTTGACGAGTGCGGCGACCTTCGCGTCGACCTCGTCGGCCGGGTAGACCTTCGTGTCCACCCGGATGTCGGGATGGGCGGCCTGGAAGGCGAGGCCGACGCGGTCCCAGAAGCCGATGGAGTTCTTGTGGACGCTGTCGCCGTAGTTCGTCGCGACGACGGTGAGGGTCGTGGTCTTCACCTCCGAGCCGGAGTCCTTGCCGCAGCCGCTCACGCCCACCGTGAGGCCCAGCGCGGCCGTCATCGTCATCATGATCCGGGCTCTGCGACGCACGGCTCCCACCCCTCCTGGACGAAGAGCGTTGATCGTAGGCCGGGAGAGGCGGTGGCCACAGGGCCGACGTCGTTGCGTTTTGGTTCCGGTGGTGTGACGGGACAGGTGATCTCATGGGCGCCGTCAACGACTCACAAGGAGATCGACCGTTGGTTGCCAGCAATCTTGTTCTCATCTCCAACGCCGGTGACGTGGGCCGCACGGTCCTCGACCAGCTGCGCGCGCAGGACGTGCCCGCACGTGTGATGGTCCGCCGTGACGACGCGCGTGCGGCCGATTTGCGTGTGCTCGGCGCGGAGGTCGTCATCGGAGACCTGACCCGGCCCGAGACCGTCGCCGCCGCGCTGAAGGGGGTCGGGCGGATGTACTTCGCGATGCCGGTATCGCCCGACCAACTGCTGGCGGCGACCGTGGTGGCCAGCGTGGCGCGCGAGCACGGGGAGCTGGACGGCCTGGTCGACATGTCCCAGATGACGGTGTCGCAGATGACCGCCACCAGCACCGGGGAGTCGGACCAGCAACGGCTGCACTGGCTGTCTGAGCAGGTGTTCGACTGGTCGGGCCTGCCGGTGGTGCACGTCCGGCCGACGGCGTTCCTGGACAATCCGCTGTTCACCACGCTGGCGGCGCGATCGATCCGGGACAACGGCACGATCGCGCTGCCGTTCGGCACCGGACGCACCTCGCCGGTCGCCGTGGACGACGTCGCCCGGGTCGTCGCCACCGTGCTCCGCGACCCGGCCCCGCACGTCGGGCACGTCTACGAGCTGACCGGGCCGCGCACGGTCGACATGACCGAGATGGCCGAGGAGTTCTCACGGGCGCTGGGGCGGCCGGTGTCCTATGTCGACGTGCCGCTGGACAGGTGGCGGAGCGAGGTGCTCGTCAAGGCGGGCCTGCCGCCGCACACCGAACAGCACATCGCCACCATGGCCCGACTGCACCGGGAAAACCGCTACGACCGCGCATCCGACGACGTCGAACGCGTCACGGGCGTGCCTGCCCAGACGATCGAGGCGTTCGTGGCCGCGCGCAGGCACCTCTACCTGGACTGATCCCCGCGCAGGCCGACGGACGGGTTCTAGCCGACCTGGTTGTACATCGCGCCCGCGGCCGGCCAGCCCGTGGGCTGGGGTGCGGGCGTCGGTTCCGGCTCGGTGCGGCCCCGTACCTGGGCTGCGGTCAGGCCCCGGTTGCGCAGGCCCGGCATGCCGGTCTGGCCCAGTCCGGCGGCCGGGGCGGGGGCCATGGCGGGCATCGCCGGTGCCTGCGGCGGCGGCTGCATCGACCGTGCCTGCGCCTGGGCCGCCGGTGACGGGGCCTGGGCGACGGCGGGGATCGGCGCCTGCTGTCGTTGTGCCTGTGCCTGAGCCTGTGCGGTCTGGGCCATCTGCGCCATCTGAGCGACCGCGGACATCGGCGGCGCCTGCGGCATCATCTGGGCGGCCGGTTGCATCTGAGGGGCGGGCTGCATCTGGGCCACCCCGGGCATCTGCGCGACGTTGGGCATCTGAGCCACGTTGGGCATCTGCGCGACCGCGGGCATGGGCTGCTGCTGCGGCGGCGCAGGCGGGGGCATTCGTGCCGCGGGCTGCTGCTGCGGCGGCATCATCGCGGCGGCCGGAGCCGGGGCGGGGACCAGGCCCGGCATACCTGTGGGGGCCTGCGCCGGGGCCGGGCCCGGCCAGGTCTGGGCGGCCGGCAGGCTCGGCATCGCGGCGGCCTGCGCGGCCAGTGGCATGCCGACCCCGTTCGTCTCGCTGATCAGACGGTCCACCGCCGCCGTACCCGAGCTGTAGCTGGTCCCTGTGCCCAGCTCGGGTACGGCGGCTCCCCTCCTGGACCCGTAGAGCACCTGTTCCATGCCGGACACCAGGCGACGCACGTCCGTCTGGGGGCGCACCACGAGTCTCAGGAAGCGACTGGACGAGCCGATCTTGTTGCCGCACTCACGGATGAGGATCCGGTGCTCGGTCAGCAGCCGGTCTCGGACGACGGTGCCTTCGGCGCCCACGGGAAGCCGTACGAAGAGGAAGTTGCCCTGCGAGGGGTAGACCGTCAGGCCGGGGAGCGCCGAGAGCTGGCGGGCCATGTCGAGGCGGTCGCGGCGCACCAGGTGCAGGCTCTCCATGTACTCGGCGCCGTGCTCCTTGAGCATGAACACCACGGTCTCCGCGAAGGAGTTGAGGTTCCACTTGGGCAGCATGGAGCGGATCTTGCCCGCGAGCGCGGGGTTGGCCACGAGGTAGCCGAAGCGGATGCCGTGCAGGCCGAAGTTCTTGCCGAGGCTGCGCAGGACGATGACATTGGGCCGCAGGACGGCCTCTTCCACGACACTCGGGTCGTTCTCGGCGTCGGCGAACTCCAGGAACGACTCGTCGATGACGATCAGGTCCAGGTCCTGGAGCTGGTCCATGAAGTTGACGACCGCGCGGCGGCTGAGGAAGCCGCCGTCGGGGTTGTTCGGGTTGCAGATGACGGCGACACGGGTGCCGCGGGCGCGGATGAACTCGATGTACTGGGCCGGGTCCAGAGCGAAGCCGTTGGACTCCATGAGCGGGAACATGTCGACCCGCTTGCCGGTCTCCATGGGCTGGTCGGTCCAGCGGCCGAAGGTGGGGACGGGGATGGCGAGGGACTCGCGCACGAGCAGGTGGTCGATCCAGGTGATCAGTTCCGTGGAACCGTTGCCCATCGCGACGCAGCTCGGCGGGAGTTGGAGCAGCGCGCACAGCTCGGCCGTGATCGTGTCGGCGCTGCTCGGGTAGTACGTGATGATCTCGCGCAACCGCCCGGCAAGTTCGTCGAACATGCCTGGGGTGGGGAAGTACGGGTTGCACGGGATGCAGAAGTCGATCGGGCCGACTCCATCGCTCTCGCGGGCCAGCGCAGCCATCGAGGGGCTGTGCGCCGCAGTACCGCGGAACAGCGAGGCGACGTTGTCGGCCATGGAACCTCCGGTCTCTGGGTGGCCCGTGCGGGGGAGCACGGGCCGTCCTTTCATACGGAGGCGGAGGGGGCGCCGTTCAACTCGTGGGGAGTGAGTAAGGGTTGACTTTTCCGGGCAACCGAAAGGGCCCCGGTGGCGTCACCCACCGGGGCCCCGATGTCACACGGACGTCAGACGGATCTCACGCGCTGAACGAGTGGACCGTCGTCGTGCGGTACGTCTGCCCAGGTCGCAGCACCGTCGAGGGGAACGACGGGTGGTTCGGCGAGTCCGGGAAGTGCTGGGTCTCCAGGCACATGCCGTCGCCCTGCCGGTAGGTGTGTCCGGAGGGGCCGACCAGGGTGCCGTCCAGGAAGTTGCCCGAGTAGAACTGCACGCCCGGCTGGTCCGTCGCGATCTTCAGGGTGCGGCCGGACTTCGGGTCGCGCAGGGTCGCGATGTGCTCGGGCCCGGCGGTGACGCCCTTGTCGAGGACCCAGTTGTGGTCGAAGCCCTTGGCGGTGACCAGCTGGGGGTGGCCGACGCGGATGTCGCGGCCGATCGGCTTGGCCTTGCGGAAGTCGAAGGGGGTGCCCGCGACCTTGGCCAGCTCACCGGTGGGGATCAGTCCCGAGTCGGTGGGCGTGTAGCGGCCCGCGGCCAGGTGCAGCTCGTGGTCGTAGATGCCGCCGCTGCCCTCGCCGGCGAGGTTGTAGTACGTGTGGTTGGTGAGGTTGACGACCGTGGCCTTGTCGGTGGTGGCCCGGTAGTCGATGCGCCAGTCGCCGTGCCTGGTGAGGGTGTACGTCACCTTCACCTTGAGCGTGCCCGGGTAGCCCATCTCGCCGTCGACGCTGGTGTAGTGGAGGTGCAGGCCGACGTCGGAGCCCGAGGTGAAGCCCTCGATGTCCCACACCTTGGTGTTGAAGCCCTTGGCGCCGCCGTGCAGGCTGTTCACGCCGTCGTTGACGGAGAGCTGGTAGGCCTTGCCGTCCAGGGTGAACTGTCCCTTGGCGATGCGGTTGCCGTAGCGGCCGATCGTCGCCCCGAAGAACGTCGTCCCGGCGACGTACGAGGCGAGGTTGTCGTATCCGAGGGAGACGTTGGCGTAGCGGCCGTGGCGGTCGGGGATCTCCAGGGACTGGACGATGCCGCCGTAGGAGATGACCTTCAGGCGCGTGCCGCCGTTCTCCAGCGACCAGCGGTAGACCTTGGTGCCGTCGGCGAGCTTGCCGAAGAGCTCCTTCACCGGCTTCCTGCCTCCTGTGCTGGCGTGGGCGGTACCGACCGTGCCGGCGGCGAGCCCTGCGGCCGCGGCTGCGGCGATGACCGTACGTCTGCTCGTTTCCATTGCGGCTCCTGCAATAGGTACGGGGGCCCGTGAGGACCCCCGTACGACCGAACTTACGAACCGACCTTGCGCTTGTTCCACACGTCGAAGCCGACCGCGGCCAGCAGTACCAGTCCCTTGATGACCTGCTGCCAGTCGGAGCCGATGCCGACGAGGTTCATACCGTTGTTCAGCACGCCCAGGACGAGACCACCGATGATCGCGCCGAGGACCGTGCCCACGCCGCCGCTCATCGACGCGCCGCCGATGAACGAGGCCGCGATCGCCTCCAGTTCGAAGTTCAGACCGGCCTTGGGCGAGGCCGCGTTGAAGCGGGCGGCGAAGACCAGACCCGCCAGGGCCGCGAGCATGCCCATGTTCAGGAAGACCAGGAAGGTGACCTTCTTGTCCTTCACACCCGACAGCTTGGCCGCCGGGAGGTTGCCGCCGATCGCGTAGATGTGCCGGCCGATGACCGCGTTGCGCATCAGGTAGCCGAAGCCGGCGACCAGGACGCCGAGGATCAGCAGGACCACCGGAGCGCCCTTGTAGCTGGCGAGCAGCATGGTGACGGTGGCGACGGCGGCGATCAGCGCGACGAGCTTGAGGAGGAAGAGGTTGCGCGGCAGGACGTCGAGCGAGAACTCCTGCTGACGCCCCCGGTCGCGGACCTCCTTGACCACCACGAACGCGATCAGCCCGATGCCCAGGAGCAGGGTGAGGTTGTGGTAGTTCGTGTTGGGGCCGACCTCGGGCAGGAAGCTGTTGGCGACCTTCTGCAGACCCTCGGGGAACGGGCCGATCGTCTGGCCCTTGAGGAAGATCTCGGTCAGACCGCGGAAGGTCAGCATGCCCGCCAGGGTCACGATGAACGACGGTATGCCGAGATACGCGATGAGGAACCCTTGCGCGGCGCCCGCGGCGGCGCCCATGGCCAGACACAGCACCAGGGCGATGGGCCAGGAGATGTCGTGGTTGACCATCAGCACGGCTCCCACCGCGCCCACGAACGCCGTCAACGAGCCGACCGACAGGTCGATGTGGCCCGCGATGATGACGAGCATCATGCCGATCGCGAGGATCAGGATGTAGCTGTTCTGCAGCACCAGGTTGGAGACGTTGCGCGGCAGCAGCAGGTCACCGTCGGTCCACACGGCGAACAGCACCACGATCAGACCGAGGGCGAACAGCATGCCGTACTGCCGCATGTTGCGGCGCATGCCGTCCAGCATCAGCTGAAGCAGGCTCTCGCCCGTGGCCGAGCCGCTCTTGCCAGGCGGCGCCGGGGCCGGCGTCTTGGCGGTCACATCCGTGCTCATCGGGTTACCTCTTTGTCCTTCGTCATCTGGCGCATCAGCGTTTCCTGCGAGGCCTCCGCCCGCGAGAACTCACCCGTCAGCCGTCCTGCGGCCATCGTGTAGATGCGGTCGCACATTCCGAGCAGCTCCGGGAGCTCGGAGGAGATGAAGACGACCGCCTTGCCCTCGGCCGCCAGCTTGTCGATGACCGTGTAGATCTCGAACTTGGCGCCCACGTCGATCCCGCGGGTCGGCTCGTCGAGGATCAGCACCTCGGGGCCCGCGAAGATCCACTTGCTGAGGACGACCTTCTGCTGGTTGCCGCCCGACAGCTTGCCCACCGGCTCGAAGACGGTCGGCGCCTTGATGTTCATGGACTTGCGGTAGCCCTCGGAGACCTGCCGCTCCTCGTGCTCGTCGACGATCCCGCGCTTCGCCACCTTGCCCAGGGCACTGAGCGTGATGTTGCGGTTGATGGTGTCGATGAGGTTGAGGCCGTAGTGCTTGCGGTCCTCGGTGACATACGCGATGCCGTGTCCGACCGCTTCGGACACGGTCTTCGTACGGATCTCCTTGCCGTCCCGGAGCACCGTGCCGCCCGCGTACCGGCCGTAGGTGCGTCCGAAGACGTTCATCGCCAGTTCGGTGCGTCCGGCGCCCATGAGCCCCGCGATACCGACGATCTCCCCGCGCCGCACGGAGATCGACACGTCGTCGACGACCTTGCGCTGCTGGTCGATCGGGTGGAACACGGTCCAGTCGCGGACCTCCAGGGCGGGCGCGGCGCCCTCCTCCGGGTGGTGCGGTGTCCGCTCCGGGAAGCGGTGTTCGAGGTCGCGGCCCACCATGCCGCTGATGATGCGGTCCTCGGTGGTCTCCGGAGCCTTCACGTCGAGGGTCTCGATGGTCCGCCCGTCGCGCAGGATGGTCACCGAGTCCGCTACCCGCGCGATCTCGTTCAGCTTGTGGGAAATGATGATCGAGGTGATGCCCTGGGTCTTCAACTCCAGTATGAGATCCAGGAGTTTGCCGCTGTCCTCGTCGTTCAGGGCGGCCGTCGGCTCATCCAGGATGAGCAGCTTCACCTGCTTCGACAGCGCCTTCGCGATCTCCACGAGCTGCTGCTTGCCCACGCCGATGTCGGCGACGCGGGTCTGCGGGTTCTCGTCGAGCCCGACCCGCCGCAGCAGCTCGGAGGCGTGCCGCAGCGTCTCGGTCCAGCTGATGAGCCCGCGGGTGGCGTGCTCGTTGCCGAGGAAGATGTTCTCCGCGATGGAGAGGTAGGGAACCAGGGCCAGTTCCTGGTGGATGATCACGATGCCGTGGTGCTCACTGGCCCTGATGTCCTTGAAGGAGCAGACCTCCCCCTCGAAGAGGATGTCCCCCTCGTAACTCCCGTGCGGGTGAACGCCGGAGAGGACCTTCATCAAGGTCGACTTGCCGGCGCCGTTCTCCCCGCAGATGGCATGGACCTCGCCCTGCTGGACGGTCAGTGTGACGTCCGACAGCGCCTTGACGCCGGGAAAGGTCTTGACGATCGAGCGCATTTCCAGGACGGGTCCCGCCATGGTCGTGCCTTCCAATCACTAGGGGGTGGCGGTTACTTGAGGTCGCTGTCCTTGTAGTAGCCGGTGGCGACGAGTTCCTTCTCGTAGTTGGTCTTGTCGACGCTGACCGGCTGCAGCAGGTAGGCGGGGACGACCTTGGTGCCGTTGTCGTACGTCTTGTCGTCGTTGATCTCGGGCTTCTTGTTGTTGAGAGCCGCGTCGACCATGTCCGTGGCCACCTGCGCCAGCTTGCGGATGTCCTTGTAGACGGTCTGCGTCTGCTCACCCGAGATGATCGACTTCACCGAGGCGAGCTCGGCGTCCTGACCGGTGACGACCGGCAGCGGCTTGTTCTTGGAGCCGTAGTCGTCCGACTTCAGCGAGGAGAGGATGCCGATGGAGATGCCGTCGTAGGGCGAGAGCACGGCGTCGACCCGGGCGCTCTTGTACGACGAGGTCAGGATGTCGTCCATGCGCTTCTGGGCGGTGCCGCCGTCCCAGCGCAGGGTGGTGACCTGGTTCAGCGCGGTCTGGCCGGACTTGACGACGAGCTGCTTCTTGTCGATGTACGGCTGCAGAGCCTTCATCGCGCCGCCGAAGAAGTACTTCGTGTTGTTGTCGTCGTTCGAGCCGGCGAAGAGCTCGATGTTGAACGGGCCCTTCTTGGAGCCGTCCGCGAGACCGAGCTTCTGCAGGATGTAGGTCCCCTGGAGCGTGCCGACCTTCTCGTTGTCGAAGGACGCGTAGTAGTCGACGTTCTTGGAGCCGAGGATCAGACGGTCGTAGGAGATCACCGGGATCTTCGCGTCGGCGGCCTGCTGGAGCACGTTGTTCATCGACTTGTTGTCGATGGCCGCGATGATCAGGGCCTTCACGCCCTGCGTGATCATGTTCTCGATCTGCGAGACCTGCGTGTCCGGGTCGTCCTCGCCGTAGGCCAGCTTGGTCTTGTAGCCCTTCGCCTCAAGGTCCTTGACCACGTTCTTGCCGTCGGCGATCCAGCGCTCGGAGGACTTGGTCGGCATCGAGATGCCGATCGTGCCGCCCTTGGAGCTGCTGGAGGAGTCCTTGCTGCCGCCGTCGCTGCTCTGGCCACAGGCGGTCAGGGTGAGGGCGAGGGAGGCCGCGCCGGCGATGGCGGTGAGAGCGGCTCTGCGGTTACGCATGATCATCATCCTTGATGTCTTGGACCGGCTCGGTCTCGCGTTACGGGGATGCTCCGAGAGCGTTGCGAGGGAAAGACCGAGTAGAGGTGTGTGGGATTGTGCGCGGCTGTGTCGTCTTGTGTGAAGGGGGTTTGTGCGAACGTTATGAGGTGGTGTTGAAACGCGTGAGAGTTCCGGGCAGCCGGGATCCGAGCGGCGCCATGTCGCCGTCCGCTCCGTGCCGCGCGAGCAGGTCGAGGGCGAGCCGACCGCGGCGCACCCGTTCCTTGGCGGTGTTCAGGGTCAGGTCCCTCAGGTGGTGCCCGTACGGGTAGATTCCGGGGGCTTTGGACAGGCCGAACTTGAGGTACAGCGGTGCGCCGCGCCGGATCAGCTCGGCGACCTCGTACATCCGCACATAGCCGCCGAGGTCGTCGGGAGCCTCGATGTACATGTCCATCGGGGCGGCCGAAACTCGCCGTATCTCAGTGAGATGATCGAGCGTCAGATCGCTCGGCACGTTGATGGAGTCCGCGCCGAGGTTCTCGTACACCGCGTACGAGGCCGGGTTGACCGGGCCCACCAGTGCCGAGAGTTTGAGGGTCGTGTCGGCCGGGATGATTCCCGCCTCGCGCGCCCGGTGCAGGGTCCACAGCACGCCCTCGTCGGCGACGAGGAAGCACTTGACACCCAACTCCGCTGCCCGGACGGCGTCTTCGACACAGCCGGCCACCGCGTCGTGGCCGCGGGCCCGCGGGCCGCCGCCGCGCGAGTCCGAGCGCACCGAACCGCCGATGTCCCAGGTGCCGCGCGGTCCGGTGAACAGGCAGAGCTCGATGTCCCGTTCACCGGTGGCCTCGACCATCTCGGTGATCTCGGCGTCGGTCAGCATCCAGACACCGCTGCCCTGGCTGATCCGGTGGATCGGTACGTCGAGCCGCGAGGACTCCTTGAGGACCACGGCCAGGGCCTCGGGCCCCTCCACGGAGGGAACCTCGGTGCGCCAGCGGCCGCCCCCCGGGAAGGTGTGCGGCGAGGCGTCGGCGGGAGAGAGGGCGGGCGCGCCCAGGCCGAGCGCGGCGAGCGCCTGCTCACCGGGTCGACGGGCTGCCGTAGGGGCGGCGTCGGTCACTGGCTGTCCTTCGTGATCGAGGGTGGCGCGTACAGATGTGGTGCGCGTGCAGATGTGATGCGTGTGGTGCGTGTACTGATGTGGCGCGCGTATCAGTCTGTTCGATATTTCGAACGAGGTTCGCGTTCTTGGGCGCGCGGAGCCTGGGTGGTACGCCGGTACGGAGCCGTCAGGTAACTCCGTACCGGCGTACGGCTTGGGGGACTACGGCTTCAGCAGGACCTTTCCGACCTTGGGGTCGCCGGACCCCACCAACTCGATGGCCTCCGGGAACTCGGCGAGCGGCAGCTCGTGCGTGACCAGCGGCAACGGGCTGAGCAGCCCCGCCCCGAAGACCCGCACGGTGTGCGCCCAGGCCGCCGGCGGCGCCCCGAACACGGTGTGCACCTCCAGTTGCCGTACGACGAGATCGGTGGGGTCGAGCCCCTCCGCCCCCGGCGCCGGGATCCCCGTGAGGACCAGGCGTCCGCCGCGCCTCAGCAGGGAGGCGGCGGTGCGCGCGGCGGACGCGGACCCGGCGGTCTCGATGACGACGTCGAAGTCGTCGGGGAGTTCCTGGTCCTTCGTACGGAAGTCGGTGGCGCCGAAGTCCTTCGACAGCGCCGCCCGGTCCGGCCGGGTCCCGACCACGAGCAGCTCCGCCGGAGAGTTCGCCTTCAGGAACTGGATCGCGAACATCCCGAGCGTGCCGGTCCCGACCACGGCGACCCGCTCACCGGGCCGGGCGTTCGCCTTCAGCGCGGCGGCCGCGATGCAGGCGGCGGGCTCCAGGAGGGCCGCCGCCGTCAGGTCGGCGTCGTCCGGCAGCACGTGCAGCAGCCGGGCCGGGAGGGTCAGCGTGGTCGCCATCGCGCCCGGCTGGGTGAACCCGGTCTCCTCGTACCCCGCCGTGCACAACGTTGTCTCACCCGCGTGGCAGCGGTCGCAGACCTGGCAGTTGCGGAAGCCCTCACCGACGACCTTGCGTCCGACGATCGACTCCGGCACCCCGGCCCCGACCGCCTCGACGGTCCCCGACCACTCGTGGCCGGGCGTGAGCGGATAGCGGACGTACCCGTCAGGGCGGTTGCCCTGGTAGACCTCGCGGTCGCTGCCGCAAATACCCACGGCGTGGACCCGGACCAGGGCCTCACCGGCGCCCGGCCGCACCGGCTCGTGGTCGACCAGCCGGTGCTCGCCCGGCGCCTCGACGACGACCGCGACCTCGGTGCTCACGCGGTCCCCTTGGGCTTGCGCTGTTCCCAGCCGTCGGCCCAGAGGTCGAAACGGGCCTGCTGCTGCGGGAACTCGGCCGCCGCGTCGACGTCCAGCTCGACGCCGAGACCGGGCTCGTGGGACAGCTCGAAGTAGCCGTCGACGACCTGCGGGGCGCCCTTCACGACCTTCTTGATCTCCGCGTCCGCGAAGTCGTTGAAGTGTTCGAGGATCTTGAAGTTGGGGGAGGTGAAGCCGACTTGGAGGGAGGCGGCGGTGAGGACCGGGCCACCGACGTTGTGCGGCGCCACGAGGACGTAGTGCGCCTCGGCGGTGGCGGCCAGCTTCCGCGTCTCCCAGATGCCGCCGATGTGGCCGACGTCGGGCTGGATGATGTCCACGGCCTGGCTCTCGAAGAGCTCGCGGAACTCGATGCGGTCGTGGATGCGCTCACCCGTCGCGACCGGGATGTCCACCTTGGCGGCGACCTTCTCCAGGGCCTTCAGGTTCTCCGGCGGGACCGGCTCCTCCAGCCACGCGGGCTTGAAGGGCGCGAGCTCGCGGGCGAGCCGGACGGCGGTGGAAGGGGAGAACCGGCCGTGCATCTCCAGCATCAACTCGGCCTCGGGCCCGATCGCGTCGCGCACGGCCTCGATCAGCGAGACGGAGTAGAGCGTCGCCTCGTGGTCGAGCTCGAAGTGCCCGGTCCCGAAGGGGTCGATCTTCAGCGCCTTGTACCCGCGCGCCACGACCTCCTGGGCGGCCTTGTGGTAGGCCTCCGGAGTTCGCTCGGTCGTGTACCACCCATTGGCGTAGGCCTTGACCCTGTCGGTGACCTTGCCGCCGAGCAGCTGCCACACGGGGACGCCGAGGGCCTTGCCCTTGATGTCCCAGCAGGCCATCTCGATGACCGCGATGCCGGACATCACGATCTCGCCGGCGCGCCCGTAGTCGCCGTACTTCATCCGTCGGACGAGGTCCTCGACAGCGAACGGGTCGGAGCCGAGAATGTGATTGGCCTCCGCCTCCCGCAGATAGCCGATCAGTGCGTCGGTGTGGCCCAGCATGCGGGTCTCGCCGACTCCGGTCAGGCCCTCGTCGGTGTGCACCTGGACGTAGGTCAGGTTGCGCCAGGGCGTCCCGACCACGTGTGTGCTGATTCCCGTGATGCGCACGGCAGTTGCCCCCTGTGCTCTTGCGGCTCTGTTCGAAATTTCGTCACACGTTCGAAATGCTGGCGTGACAGTAAGGACGTGGCCCCGGAGGTGTCAATGGGTCGAACGGAACGGTCGGCGGCGGATTTTGCCGGTATGCCTCGGCTCGTCGCGCGCGCGATGGTGCGAACGGGGCGCGGGGCGCGCCGGAACAGGCGGTTCCCTACATAACTTTCACAGCTGTGACTATGAACGTTACCTGTGCGGAACTTAGTCTTCCGGCGTCATGGACTACTGCGACCCGTGCCGACGGCACCTCAATGGCGCCCTTGCCTGCCCGGGGTGCGGCACCTCCGCCGAACAGCTCCGCACGCATGCGGAGGAGACCGACATGCGTGCCGGAACGGGCGCTGGGGCGGTCGACGCCGGCGTCGACTCGTTGTACGAGGGCGACAACGGCGACGAGGATTACGGCGACGATGACGACGGCGAGGGGGAGCGGTCCGGGCGGGCCGCTGCCCGGCGGCGGAACCGTGGGCGAGGCCGGGGCCGGGACTCGGAGGGGCCCGGCGGTGCGAGCCGGCGGGACCGGAAGGCCGCGGCGCACCGTCGTCGGCGGCGTCGGGTGCTGCTCGTCGCCGCGGGGTTCGTGCTGGCGGCGGGTGGGCTGAGCGTCGCCGAGCTCGGCATAGACGGGCCGGGGCTGTTGCCGAAGCCGGCCGCGGCCGCGGGCGAGTCGGCGGACGGGTCGGCGACCTCGGACGCCGGGACGGCGCGGCCGAACACCGGCGCGGGGGGTTCGTCCGGTGGTACGTCGGCTGCGACGGCCTCTCCGGACGCGTCGGCGTCTCCCTCCGCTTCCAAGTCCGCCAAGGATGACAAGTCCAAGGACGACAAGAAGAAGGGCACGCAGGAGCAGTCGGCCACGGCGGGTACCGGTGTGGTGCCGTCCGCGACGTCCGGCCCCGTGTCCTCCACTCCGCCGAAGTCGTCCCCCAAGCCGACGGCCGCGCCGACCTCGGCTGCGCCGTCACCGTCGCCGTCACCTTCACAGTGCAACCGTTTCCTGTGGTGGTGCACGTAGGGGTTTTCCGTGGGTTTGTCGGCTGCGGATGCGTGGGGTTGCTCGCGCAGCTCCCCGCGCCCCTCGGACGGGGCTTCGCCCCGAGCTTTTAGGGGCGCGGGGAACTGCGCGGTCGGCCCCCACTGGCTCGCACCCGAAAACTACGGCGTGAGCATTCTCTGCAGGAGGTCCCGGAGGGACAGGCGCTCCTCGGTGGAGAGGCCCGCCAGGGGCTCGCGGGCGAAGTTGAGGGCGTCCCGGAGGGAGCGTGCGACACGCCGGCCCTCCTCCGTCGCCGCGGCCAGCTTCACACGGCGGTCGGACGGGTCGGGGCGCCGCTCGACCAGACCCCGCGCCTCCAGCCGGTCCACGATCCCGGTCACGTTCGACGGCTCGCACTTCAGCTTCTGGGCGAGCCGCCGCATCGGCAGCGGCTCCAGGGAGAGCAGGCTCAGAAGTCG
The DNA here is from genome assembly GCF_042885015.1 of Streptomyces sp. NPDC058086. Lineage (NCBI taxonomy): Bacteria > Bacillati > Actinomycetota > Actinomycetes > Kitasatosporales > Streptomycetaceae > Streptomyces > Streptomyces sp. NPDC058086. The sequence goes on from NZ_JBHVST010000084.1 coordinate 44,455, forward strand.
CGCCTGCGCCCCGGTCAGCGCATGCTCGGCGGCAGCCTCCTCGTACTCCTCGTGATAGCGGGCCACGACCGTGCCGATGAGTTCCACGACCTCAAGGGTCAGCGGGTCGATACGGGTTGTTCTTTGCGTGGCCATGGGCTCCAGGCTACTCCGTTGCTTGACATCATGAAATATTGAGGAGCATGGTTGTTTCAGGTACTGAAGTATTAGAGCCGTAGTCGCACGTATCCGTGCATGCACGTAGGAAGGGCACCCCCTCATGACCGAGACCCAGCTCCCCGCCGTCAACCGCGAATGGCACCTGGTCAGCCGCCCGGTCGGCTGGCCGAAGCCCGAGGACTTCGCCCTGGTCGAGGCCGAGGTCCCGCAGCCGGGGGAGGGCCAGGTCCTCGTACGGAACGCGTACGTGTCCGTCGACCCGTACATGCGCGGCCGCATGAGCGCCGCCAAGTCCTACGTCGCCCCCTTCGAGCTGGGCAAGGTCATGCAGGGCGGCGCGGTCGGTGAGGTCATCGCCTCCAACGCCGAGGGCATCGAGGTCGGCGACCACCTCCTGCACTTCTTCGGCTGGCGCGAGTACGCCGTCGTGGACGCCAAGCAGGCCGTCAAGGTGGACCCGCAGGCCGCGCCGCTGTCTACGTACCTCGGCGCCCTCGGCATGACCGGACTCACCGCCTACGCGGGTCTCCTGCGCACCGCCGCCTTCAAGGAGGGCGACTCCGTCTTCGTGTCGGGTGCGGCCGGTGCGGTCGGCAGCCAGGTCGGGCAGATCGCCAAGCTCAAGGGCGCCTCGCGCGTCATCGGCTCCGCCGGCTCCGACGAGAAGGTCAAGCTGCTCGTCGAGGAGTACGGCTTCGACGCCGCCTTCAACTACAAGAACGGGCCGGTCAGCGAGCAGCTGCGCGCCGCCGCCCCCGACGGTGTCGACGTGTACTTCGACAACGTGGGCGGCGACCACCTGGAGGCGGCCATCGGCTCCCTCAACCGGGACGGCCGCATCGCCGTCTGCGGCATGATCTCGGTCTACAACAGCACCGAGCCCGTCCCCGGCCCGAAGAACCTCGCCCGCCTCATCCAGACCCGCGGCCGCATCCAGGGCTTCCTGGTCGGCGACCACTACGACCTCCAGGAGCAGTTCGTGCAGGAGGTCGGCGCCTGGGTCCGCTCCGGCGAGCTGAAGTACAGCGAGACGGTCCTCGAGGGCATCGAGAACAACCTGGAGGCGTTCTTCGGCGTCCTGCGCGGCGACAACGTCGGCAAGATGATCGTCAAGCTCTGACCCTCAGGTCCTCAGGTCCTCAGGTCCTCCGGCTCTCCGGAGAGGCTGTCGCTGGACTTTCGGCATACGGTAACTTCTTTCCGAAACCGTCGCGATCGTGGGCGCGAGTCGCGGCGGACCAGGGAGGAACGCACCGTATGTCCATCCAGCAGACCGATGTCCTCTACACCGCCGTCGCCACCGCCGAGAACGGCCGCGACGGCCGGGTCGCCACCGACGACGGCAGGCTCGACGTCGTCGTGAACCCGCCCAAGGAGATGGGCGGCAGCGGCGCCGGGACCAATCCGGAGCAACTCTTCGCCGCCGGGTACAGCGCCTGCTTCCAGGGTGCCCTCGGCGTCGTCGCCCGCCAGGAGAACGCCGACGTCTCCGGTTCGACGGTCACCGCGAAGGTCGGTATCGGCAAGAACGAGGACGGGTTCGGGATCATCGTGGAGATCTCCGCGACGATCCCGAACGTCGACGGGGCCACCGCACGGGACCTTCTCGAAAAGGCCCACCAGGTCTGCCCCTACTCGAAGGCGACCCGCGGCAACATCACCGTGACGCTCGGCTGACGGCGCTCGTTGTACACGGCGGAGGCCGCACCCTAGGACGTGGGGTGCGGCCTCCGCCCTGTCGTGGGAGACGGTCGGCAGTGTCCTACGAGACGGTCAGCAGTGCCCTTCCCACCTGCGGGAACTCCCCCTTCGGATGGTCGCGGAAGAGCGGCTCCGTACCGAAGAGCACGGCATGCGGACCACTGACGACAGCGGCCTGGCCGCCGGCGGCCGTAGGCCCTCCCGTCCCGTCCGCCAGCGGGCGCCAGTGCCCGGAGACGAGCGGATCACCCGGCCCGTACGCCTGCTCCACGCGCACCCCGGGGCCGAGATCGGTGAACCAGACGGGCGCGTAGACGAAGCCGTGGTCGGGCGCGTTCGCGGTGAGCGGCCCGCCCGAATTCACCACCCGCACCACACCGTTGGCGTCACCGTTGCCCTCCACCGGCCGCACCGCCAGCAGCCCGGCCGCCGAGTTGAGCGCGGCTCCGACGGCCCCGCGGCCGACGAGACCGTGGGTGTGGAGGAAGGCGTCCAGCGCCGCCCGCGCGCCCGCGTTCAATCGGGCGTGGTCGAGCCCCGACGACACGAACAGCACCTCCACCGCGGACCAGTCGAAGCCCGCGTTCAGGACGGCCGTCGACACCGGCACGACGTCGAAGTTCATCTCCCGCAGCGCGAAGAGCTCACCCGGCGTGACGGCCGCGGCGACGCGGACGCGGTGCAGGGGAGTTCCCCGCCCGTCCCCGGCCGCCTTCGTCGCATCGAAGGCCACGTCGTACGTACGGGCGAGAGCGGCGGCCCGCGCCCGCGCCGACCCCGGCACGACGACACTGCCGTCCGCGAGCTGCCGTACCGAAACCCCCTGCCCGAGAAGGGAGTTGAGGGCGGCGATCTCCTGCGGGGTGTCGAGACGCAGCCGCAGATCGCCGCGCGGGGCGACGTACCCGACATGCGTGGCGGCTTCGACCCGGCGGGCGGCCACGGCGGACAACCCCCCGCTCCGTACGGGCACGACCGTCGCACCCCACAACCGGCCCAGGCTCCAGCCCGAGATGTCGTACATCACCGACACCTTGTCACTGATGTCCCGCCCGTCGGCCAGCATCACATTGGCCAGACCGCGTTTGGGCTGGTGCAGGTCGACGACGTACGAGCCCTTCGCGTACGACCGTCCGGCCAGCTGGAAGTCGCGGGTCGCGCGAGCGACGCGGACGTCGTTGGCGAGGAGGTGGTCGACGAGGCGGGCGGCGGCCGTCGCCGAACGCTGGGCGCCGCCCGCCGGGATCACGTAGGCACGCGGGAAGTCGGTCGTGTAGACGTCCTCGGGACCGATGCCCGGTACCCCCGGCACCGTTTCCGCCGAGACCGGTACCTGGGCCGCGCCCGTCGCGCCGCGCCGGAAGACCTCGATCTGGTCGGCGATGATCGAGGCGCGGTGGTTCTGGGCGTAGGCCAGGGTCGCGCGCATGGCCGCGCCGGCCACGTCCACGTTGATGGCGGACCGGCGCCGGAGTTCTGCCACGGGCAGGGTGTCGTACTCCGAGTTGTTCACCGGCAGCGGGATCTCCACGGTGTGCGCGGCGACCGCGCCGTGGAACGCCTGGTACTGGGGCGTGAAGATCGGCGGCCAGTCGTCCCAGCCCTCCTGCTGGTCGCGGAAGGGGATCTGGGCGGGCTCGACACCGTCCTTCGCGGGGGTGTAGCCGAGGCCGTTGACGGCGGCCTCCATGCCGAGGGCGTTGGCATAGGTGTTCTTGAGGAACAGGTCGTACTCGTAGTTCTCGCCGTGCGGCGGGGTCGTCGGCTCGATCAGGGTGCCGTTGACGTACCCGTGCAGGTCGAGCATCACGGCCGGCTGCTTGTCGATGGCGATCTGGCGGATCGCGCGCGCCTCGGGCTGCGAGTCGGTGATGAAGTCCCGGTTCAGATCGAAGCCGTTGGCGTTGGCGCGGGTGCCCGCGATCCGGCCGTCCGGGTTCGCCGTGATGTTGAAGTAGAGACGGTTGTGGGCGAGGAGGTCGGTCGTCCGCGCGTCCTTCGCGCTCGCGAGCCGCTCGATGAGCTTGAGGGCGGCGTCGGTGCCCTCCCATTCGTTGCCGTGGATGTTGTTGTTGAAGAAGACCGGCGTCTTGTACGTCGCCTTGACGGCCGGGTCCTTCGCCGCGGCCTGCGGCGCGTTCTCGATCAGCTCGCGCATCCTCGCCTGGGCGAGGGACTGGCGCGCGGACTCCGGCGCGGTGACGGTGACCAGGTACAGCCGGTGACCGCCGGCCGAGCGGCCCGCCACCTCCACGCTGACACGGTCGCCGAGCCTTTGCAGGGCGTTCAGCTTCGGGGCGATGGCGTGGTACGGGGTGAGGCCCAGCTTGATGGACTTGTCCGCCGGGTTCTCCGGGTCGGGGGAGAGGACCTGCTCGCGCGGATAGCCACGGCGGGGGGAGACGAGGCCGGAGTCGGACAGGTCGGTGACGGGGCCGGTGAGGGCGTTGCGGGCGGCGTTCGCCGGGGCCATGGCGGCGACCGGGGGCTGGTCCGCCCCTTCACGGCCGGCCCCTTCACGGACAGGGGGGTTGCGGTCCGCGGTGGCGCTGTGCGGGGCGAGGAGAAGCGATCCGGTCGCGGCGGTGAGGACAGTGGCGATCAGGACGGGTCTCGGTAGGCGCACGCGTCGTACCTCCGGTGGGGGGCCTGAGATCGGTACGGGTCGGTAGGGCACGGGTCGGTAGGGCGTACAGGTCGGTAGGGCACGGTTCGGTAGGGCGTACAGGTCGGTAGGGCGAGGTGTACCTGTTCGACTCTTCCGCAACAAGAGGGCGTTGGTGCCACGGCGGCTCCCCTGGACGCCATGGATGCCACGGATGGGGCATCGCCGACGGTCCGGAGGGGGCATGCTGAGGCCATAGGACGCCACAGGAGGCCGGCGGGCGGGTCCAGGTGGCGAGATGCCGTGCGTGGCCAGGAGGGCTCATGTCCCCGATTCCGTCGCTTCCCAGCATCCCCAGCATCCCCAGCAGGGATGACGTGCTGCGCATGGCGCGCAGCACGACCGACATCACCGGCCAACTCCTCGACACGGCCGGGAACATCACCAGAATCGCCCTCAACACCCTCGACCCCCGGGACGGGTCGGGGGCGGAGGCGCTGCGTGTGCTCCGGGAGACGACGGCGGAGCTGGCGGAGGCGAGTGCGTCACCGCAGGCGCAGGAGGCGTTCTACCGGATCGTGGACACGCTGACGCGGCTCGGGACGAGTGGGGCGCCGCTCGCGGTGCATCCCGTGAGCCGGCCCGCGCAGGCGTTGCTGGCCGCGCTGGGGGACAGCCTGCTGCCGATCCTCGACGCGGTGGAGCCCGCGGTGCAGGAGGCGGCGGACGCGTTGGGGGACTTGATGGAGGCGGGGTCGCCGTTGCTGCCCGCGGTGGCCGGGGTGGCGGCGGGGGCGCTGCTCGCTCTGACGCCGGTGATACGGGCGGCGGCGGACGTGTTGCGCGACTCGTCCCCCGAACTCCGGCGTATCGCAGACGCGTTGACCTCGGCGCTGGCTCCGTTGCTGCCGCTTCAGGTGGCGCTGGCCGAGCGGGCGGCCGCGGCGGGGGTGGGGGTGGTGCGGGCCGGGCTGCCGCCGCTCGCCGACCTCACGGAGGCGGCGGCGGCCACGACGAACGCGGTCCGGCCGGTGCTGATCGCCGGCGAGGAGTTTCTTGTCTCCGGGCTCGAACACCTACAGCCCTTGCTCCTGGCATCGGCGTCACGGACGGGGCGGCTGGCTCGGGCGGCGGCGGTACGGGTGTCCGCGGCGGTGTCGCCTGCGGCGGAGCGGGGGCTTGTGGTGGCGGTGACTCCGGCTTAGCCTCCGCCCTCGCCCGCGGACCGGCGGGGGCTGCGCCCCGCGTCCCCCGGCCCGTCGGGATTCGTACGCCCGCGGGCCGGTGGGGGCCGTTCGCGCAGTTCCCCGCGCCCCTGAAACGGGGCTGCGCCCCGCATTCCCGGCCGTCGGGATTCGTTCGGCTGCGGGCCGGTGGGGGCCGTTCGCGCAGTTCCCCGCGCCCCTAGAAGCCTCGGGGCGTCCGGCGATCGAGGCCAGTGCCAAACACCGCACCCCCCCCCCCCCCCCCCCCGCCCGCCCCCCCCCCCCCCCCCCGGCGTTTGTGCAAGGGCCGGGGGGCCCGGGCCCGCGCCCCCCCCCGCCCCCCCCCGG
>NZ_JBHVST010000085.1:0-44675 GCF_042885015.1 Streptomyces sp. NPDC058086
GCGCTGAAGCTCGACGACGGCCGGTCGGTCTTCTACCAGCCCGACGCCGTGAACCCGAAGGGGTATCTGCTCCCCTTCCACCTCGACACCCACACGTCCAGCGCCCAGGCGATCCCGTCCACCAGCCACGCGTGGGCGGTGCAGCACGAGGCGTGGAACGGCGGGAAGATGGACCGCTGGCTGCCGGCGCACCACAAGGCGGACGGGGCCAACGGGCCGTACGTGATGGGCTACTACACCCGCGAGGACATCCCGTTCCAGTTCGCGCTGGCGGAGACGTTCACCGTCTGCGACCACTACTTCTGCTCGGTGTTCGGACCGACCTGGCCCAACCGGCTGTACTGGATGACGGGCACGATCGACCCGGGCGGCACGCAGGGCGGGCCGGTCCTCGTCAACAAGGCGCCGACGCCGTACCGGTGGACGACGTACGCGGAGCGGCTGCAGGCGGCAGGGGTCAGCTGGAAGGTGTACCAGCAGGACGACGACTACGGCTGCAATATGCTGGAGCAGTTCGCGAGCTTCCGCTCGGCGGCGCCGGGGTCCGACCTGTACGAGCGTGGTGTGCGTCCGCAGCCGGAGGGCACGTTCGAGGACGACGCGCGCAACGACCGGCTGCCGGCCGTGTCGTGGATCATGCCGACGAGCTTCCAGTCCGAGCACCCGGACTACCTGCCCGCCGCGGGCGCCGATTTCGTCGCGTCGAAGATCGAGGCGATCGCCTCCAACCCGAAGGTGTGGCGGAAGACCGCGTTCATTCTGAACTACGACGAGAACGACGGCCTGTTCGACCACGTTCCGCCGCCGACGCCTCCGGCCGGAACCGCGGACGAGTTCGTGCAGGGGCTGCCCATCGGAGGCGGCTTCCGAGTCCCCGCGATCATCGTCTCGCCCTGGACGGTGGGGGGTTGGGTGGCCTCGGAGGCCTTCGACCACACCTCGGCGCTGCAGTTCCTGGAGCGCTTCACGGGGGTCGAGGAGCCCAACGTCAGTGACTGGCGGCGGTCGGCGTTCGGTGACCTCACGTCGGCGTTCCGCTTCTCGCACGGGCGTCCGCGTCCGCCGCGGCTGCCCGATGACACGGCGGAGCAGCTGGAGAAGGCGAAGGAGGAGGTCGCGACCCTTCCGAAGCCGACGCTGCCCGGTGCCGACCAGTCGTTCCCCCATCAGGAGAAGGGGCACCGTCCGCACGTGTGATCGCGGGCCCGGTGGGTGGGTCGGGGCCGTGCCGGTACGTCGAGCCCGTCGCCGCCGGATCAGACGTGGACCGGGCAAGCGAGCCGCTGCTCGATCCGAACGTAAGCGACGCGCTTGCGACGCACCGCCACGGCCCCTTCCGTGCGTCACTCGGCTGAGGGCGAGTGGGACTGGCACGGTCCCTTCCGTACGTGGTTCGGCTGCGGGCCCGGTGAGGTCCGGCCGCCCGGTTCCCCGCGCCCCCAAGGCGGGGCTTCGCCTCGCATGCCCCGGCCGCCCGGCGTTCGAGGACGAGGACGAGGCCGAGGCCGATGGGGCGCCGGGGCGCCGGGGCACTGGGGCACTGGGGCGCAGCCCCGTGCCCCAGGGGCGCGGGGAACTGCGCGCCAAGCCCCCACCGGCCCGCAGCCGACACACCCCCCGGGGGGTCTGGGGGCGGAGCCCCCGGGGACGGGACGGGTGGGGGCGGCGGGGGCGAAAACCCCCGTTCAGGCCCGCGGCACCCCCGTAGACCCCCGCACCATCAATTCCCCCCGCACCGTCGCGATCCCGCCCGGCGGCGGCTCCTCGCGGCCCATCGCGATGCGGCCGGCCCGGGCCCCCGCCTCCGACAGCGGCAACCGCACCGTCGTCAGCGCGGGTACCGCGTCGATGCTGAAGGGGAGGTCGTCGAAGCCGGCGACGGACACGTCGTCGGGGATACGCAGGCCCGCCTCGCGCAGCGCGGCGCACGCGCCGAGGGCGACGGTGTCGTTGGCGGCGACGACAGCCGTCAACGACGGGTCGCGGCGCAGGAGTTCGAGCGTCGCCTCGTAGCCGGCGCGACGGTCGTAGCGTCCGTGCACCGTGCGGCGCGGATCGTCCTCGATGTCGTGCGCGGCCAGCGCGGCGCGGTGCCCCTCCAGGCGGTGCCGGGTCGTCGTCCGCTCCTCGGGGCCCGCGATGTAGCCGAGCCGGCGGTGGCCGAGCCCGATCAGGTGCTCGGTGAGCTGCTGGCCGCCGCCCCGGTTGTCGAAGGTGAGCGCGATCGCCTCGGGGGCGTCGGGCGCGGGCGGCCGTCCGCACAGGACCACCTGGGTCCCCGCGTCCCCGAGCTTGCGCAGCTTCGCCGCGACCGCCGCCGCGTGCGGCGCGTCCTCGACGGCACCGCCCGTCAGGACGACGGCGGCGGCGCGCTGGCGCTGAAGGAGCGTGAGGTAGGTCAGCTCACGCTCCGGGGAGCCGCCGGTGTTGCACACGACCCCGAGCCGTTCGCCGCCCGCACGCCCCCCGGGGCCGCCGATCTCCGACTGGATCGCGGCCGCCATGATCCCGAAGAAGGGGTCGGCGATGTCGTTCACCAGGATGCCGACCAGGTCGGAGGTGGCGGCGGCCAGCGAACTCGCGGGCCCGTTCAGTACGTAGTCCAGGTCGTCCACCGCGCGCAGCACCCGCTCGCGCGTGGACGCCGCGACGGGATAGTTCCCGTTCAGCACCCGGGACACGGTCGCGGGCGAGACCTGCGCCCGCGCCGCCACGTCCGCCAGGGTCACGGTCATCTCGTCGTCCTCCGGTCACGCATCTCGTAGCACCTCATCGTGCTTCTCGTGCTCGCTGTGCTCTTTGGCCTGCCGTACCCGTCGTGCTCGTAGTGCTCCATCCGACCGTGCTCACGCCCCCTACGTCCAGCCGTCCGGACGGTCGAACATCTCGTCGTCCGTATGGTCTTGTCCAATCGGCTCGACAGAGGCTAACTTCTTCTTGAGTAGAAAGCGCTTGCTGTCACGTTCACCAGTGGGGCGTACGCGGCGCGGAACCCGCGTACGAAGGGAATCTCGTGACACGCAAGACGGTGCGAATCGCCATGAACGGCGTGACGGGGCGCATGGGCTACCGCCAGCACCTCGTCCGCTCGATTCTCGCCCTGCGCGACCAGGGCGGCCTCGACCTCGGCGACGGCACGGTGCTGTGGCCCGAGCCGGTCCTCGTCGGCCGCCGCGAGCACGCGCTGAAGGCGCTCGCCGAGCAGCACGGCCTGGAGCACTGGTCGACGGACGTGGACGAGGTCCTCGCCGACCCGACCGTGGACCTCTACTTCGACGCCCAGGTGACTTCCGCCCGCGAGGAGGCCATCAAGAAGGCCATCGCCGCGGGCAAGCACATCTACACCGAGAAGCCCACCGCCACCGGCCTCGACGGCGCCCTGGAGCTGGCCCGCCTCGCCCACGAGAAGGGCATCAAGCACGGGGTCGTGCAGGACAAGCTCTTCCTCCCGGGGCTGCTGAAACTCAAGCGGCTCATCGACGGGGGCTTCTTCGGACGGATTCTTTCCATCCGCGGAGAGTTCGGGTATTGGGTCTTCGAGGGCGACTGGCAGAGCGCCCAGCGGCCCTCCTGGAACTATCGCGCGGAGGACGGCGGCGGCATCGTCGTCGACATGTTCCCGCACTGGGAGTACGTGCTGCACGAGCTGTTCGGCCGGGTCACCTCCGTCCAGGCGCTCACCGCCACCCACATCCCGCAGCGCTGGGACGAGCAGGACAAGCCGTACGACGCCACCGCCGACGACGCCGCGTACGGCGTCTTCGAGCTGGAGGGTGGCGCCATCGCCCAGATCAACTCGTCCTGGGCGGTGCGCGTCAACCGCGACGAGCTGGTCGAGTTCCAGGTCGACGGGACGGAGGGGTCGGCCGTCGCCGGGCTGCGAAACTGCCGCGTCCAGCACCGGTCCGCCACTCCCAAGCCGGTCTGGAACCCGGACATCCCGGCCACCTACTCCTTCCGCGACCAGTGGCAGGAGATCCCCGACAACGCCGAGTTCGACAACGGCTTCAAGGCGCAGTGGGAGCTGTTCCTGCGGCATGTGTACGCCGACGCCCCCTACCACTGGGACCTCCTCGCCGGCGCCCGCGGCGTCCAGCTCGCCGAACTGGGGCTGAGGTCCTCGGCCGAGGGCCGCCGACTCGACGTGCCGGAGATCTCGCTGTGACCATTCGACTGCCGGATCCGAACGGCGCGTTGAGGGCTTATGAGCCGCGTGCCACCCCGCTCGCCCTCGCCACCGGCGCGCCCTTCAGCTCCCGTACGGTCTTCTCGGCCGCGCATGTCGTCGCCGACCCGTTCGCGGACGTCTCGCCCGACTCGGCCGCCGCCGTCGACTGGGACGCCACCCTCGCGTTCCGCCGCCACCTGTGGTCCCACGGGCTCGGCGTCGCCGAGGCGATGGACACCGCGCAGCGTGGGATGGGCCTCGACTGGGCGGGCGCGGCGGAACTCATCCGCCGGTCGGCGGCGGAGGCGAAGGCGGTCGGGGGCCGTATCGCGTGCGGTGTCGGCACCGATCAGCTCACCGGGCCGGCCTTGCTGCCGGAGGTGCGCACGGCGTACGAGGAGCAGCTCGCCCTCGTCGAGGAGTCGGGGGCGCAGGCCATCCTCATGGCCTCCCGGGCGCTGGCGGCGACCGCGAAGGGGCCCGAGGACTACCTGGAGGTCTACGGGCATCTGCTCCGCCAGGCGTCCGAGCCAGTGATCCTGCACTGGCTCGGCCCCATGTTCGACCCGGCCCTTGAGGGCTACTGGGGGTCGGGCGACCTGGACGCGGCGACGGACGTCTTCCTGGAGGTCATCGCGGCCCACCCGGACAAGGTCGACGGCATCAAGGTCTCCCTCCTCGACGCCCGGCGCGAGGTCGACCTGCGCCGCCGCCTGCCGCAGGGCGTCCGCTGCTACACGGGTGACGACTTCAACTACCCCGAGCTGATCGCGGGCGACGAGCAGGGCTTCAGCCACGCCCTGCTCGGCATCTTCGATCCGCTGGGTCCGCTCGCGGCGGAGGCGGTACGGGTGCTCGACACCGGAGATGTGAAGGGCTTCCGTGAGCTTCTCGACCCCACCGTCGAGCTCTCCCGCCATCTCTTCGAGGCGCCGACCCGGTTCTACAAGACGGGCGTCGTCCTGCTGGCGTGGCTGGCCGGGCACCAGGAGCACTTCACCATGGTCGGCGGGCTCCAGTCGGCCCGCTCGCTGCCGCACTTCGCGCGGGCGTACGAGCTGGCGGACACCCTGGGCCTGTTCCCGCACCCGGAGCTCGCCGAGGCCCGGATGAAGACCCTGCTGGCGCTGTACGGAGTGACCTCATGAGCAGTCTCGCCCGCTTCTCCATCAACCAGATGACGGTCAAGCAACTGTCGATGCCCGAACTGGTCGAGTCCTGCATCGAGCTGGGGATCCCGGGCGTCGGACTCTGGCGTGAACCCGTCCAGTCGTACGGCCTCGACGCCACCGCCAAACTCGTCCGCGACGCCGGTCTGGCCGTCACCACGCTCTGCCGCGGCGGCTTCTTCACGGCGATCGACCCGCGAGAGCGGACGCGAGCGCTCGTCGACAACCGTGCGGCCGTCGACGAGGCCGCGACCCTCGGCACCGACACCCTGGTTCTGGTCTCCGGGGGGCTGCCGGCCGGCTCGAAGGATCTGCACGGCGCGCGGGAGCGGATCGCCGACGCGCTGGGGGAGCTGGGCCCGTACGCCGCCGAGCGGGGCGTACGGCTGGCCATCGAGCCCCTGCACCCCATGTACGCCGCGGACCGTTGTGTGGTGTCCACCCTCGCCCAGGCCCTGGATCTCGCGGAACGCTTCCCCGCGGACCAGGTGGGCGTCACCGTCGACACGTACCACATCTGGTGGGACGACACGGCTCCCGCGCAGATCGCCCGCGCGGGCGCCGGCGGCCGTATCCACACCTTCCAGCTCGCGGACTGGACGACTCCGTTGCCCGAGGGCGTCCTCAACGGCCGCGGTCAGATCGGCGACGGTTCGATCGACATGCGGGAGTGGCGGGGGTACGTCGAGGCGGCGGGATATTCCGGGCCGATCGAGGTCGAGCTCTTCAACGACGGGTTGTGGGCGCGCGACGGGCGGGAGGTGCTGGCCGAGACGGCGGCACGGTTCGTGGAGCACGCCGGGTAGCCGGTCGGCGGGCCGCCGTCACTTCTTGCGTGCCGCCCGCTTGCTGAGGACCGTCAGTACGACCGGGACGAGCATCTCGATGACACGGGTGACCGTGGCCGCCGGGATGCCCGTCTTCTTGGCGACGGCGTTCGCGACCGGCTTGCTCACCTTGGCCAGCACCCCGGCCATGAGGCCGCCGGTGGCGAACCCGCCCAGCGTGGAAACGCCCTGGAGCGGGGCCTCCTCCTCGGGCGCCGCCGCGGCCTCCTCCTGTACGGGGCCGGCGAGTGCCGAGACCGTGGTCCCGACCACTTCCTGGGCGCCCGCCGTGTCGGTCCCCAGCAGCCCCGCGATCTCCTGGAGCTTGTCGTCGCCCAGTTCACCGAGCACGTCGTCCTCGAAGGAGGAAGCGGATTCACTCATGCCGGAAAGCATCCCGAAAAAATCTCGGAAGGCCGTGCAACCCTTCCCCCACACCGCGTGTCGTACTTGGCATCAGGACTTCTGGAGGGGGATCCGGGGGGATCGCGGGGGTTCTGATGTCGGAGGGGAAAACCGAGGGGCCTGGTCGACGGACCGGGCCCCTCGAAGCGTGTCGGACACCGTGCCGAACCTGTCGGACACCGCGCCGAACCTGTCGGGCGTCGGGTCAGAAGAACACCCCGCACCGCAGCAGCACATTCGCGTAAGGCCGCGCCTCTCCCGTGCGGACGATCAGCTTCGCGCCCGCCGACAGTGACTTCAGTTCCTCGTGGGAGACCGTCGACAGCGTGGGGAAACGGGCGTCCAGCAGGGCCGTCGCCTCCGGGTTCGCCCCGCGGACCTCGCGCGCGGCCGTGGCGCCCTCCACCACGAGTTCCTCCAGCAGCCCGTCGAGCACCTCGGCGAAGGACGGCACCCCGGCCCGGAAGGCCAGGTCCACGACGCGCGGACCGGCGGGGATGGGCATCCCGGCATCGCAGACGAGCACCCCGTCCCCGTGGCCCAGCTCGGCCAGCGCGCCCGACAGATGGCGGTTCAGGATTCCGGCCTTCTTCATGGCGACGCGACCTCTTCGGCCTCTTCGGCCGTTGGGAAGGACTCCTGCGCGCCGGCGCGGGTGACCGCCGCCGCACCGACGCGGGCGGCGTACGCGGCCGCCTCGGCGAGCGGCTCGTCGAGCCCCAGCCGCCACGCCAGTGCCGCCGTGAACGCGTCCCCCGCGCCCGTCGTGTCCACCGTCTCCACCTTCACCGACGGCACCCGCGCGGCGCCCTCGGCGGAAGCCACCAGCGCGCCCCGCGCGCCCAGCGTGATCACCACCGAGCGCGGGCCGAGGGCGAGCAGGGCGGACGCCCAGTCCTCCGGGGAGTCCCCGAGATCCGTGCCGACGATCACCCGCGCCTCGTGCTCGTTCACGATCAGCGGATCGCAGGCCGCGAGCACCTCGGCGGGCAGTGCGCGCGGCGGCGACGGGTTCAGTACGAATCGGCTGCCGGGAGCGAGATTCCGTACGACCTCCACGACCGTCTCCAACGGGATCTCCAGCTGTGCCGAGACCACCCGGGAGGTCGCCAGGAGGTTTCCGGCGGACTGTACGTCCTCGGGTGTGAGGCGGCCGTTGGCACCCGGCGAGACCACGATGCTGTTGTCCCCGGAGGGATCCACCGTGATCAGCGCCACCCCGGTCGGCGCTCCGCCGACGAGCACGCCCGCCGTGTCGACCCCGGCCGCCCGCTGCGAGTCGAGCAGCAGCCGCCCGTGCGCGTCGTCGCCGACCCGCGCCAGCAGCGCCGTACGGGCTCCGAGGCGGGCGGCGGCGACCGCCTGGTTGGCGCCCTTGCCGCCGGGGTGGACGACGAGGTCGGAGCCGAGCACCGTCTCGCCGGCCGCGGGCCGCCGCTCGACCCCGATCACCAGGTCGGCGTTGGCCGATCCCACGACCAGCAGGTCGTAGTCGTACATGAACTTTCTCCCTATGAAGGTGAGTCATGAAGGTGAGTCGAAGCAACAGGGCGAGCCGCCCGGCGGCGTGCGGAGGTCGTCCGCGGCGCGCTTTCCGGGCGGCCCGCTCAGGTCATCCGCCGAAGCCGGCCACATTCTCCTTCGTTACCACCTTCACCGGCACCATCACCGTCTTCTCGACCTTCTTGCCCTCGGCGGCGTTCAGCGCGTTCTCCACCGCGATCCGGCCGAGTTCCGTCGGCTGCTGGGCCACGGACGCGTACATCGTGCCGTCCTTGACCGCCTTCAGGCCGTCCGGTTCGCCGTCGAAGCCGATGACCGAGACCGACGTGCCGGCCTTGGAGCCGAGCGCCTTGATCGCGCCGAGCGCCATCTCGTCGTTCTCGGCGAAGACGCCCTGGATGTCGGGGTGCGCCTGAAGCAGGTTCGTCATCACGTCGAGGCCCTTGGTGCGGTCGAAGTCCGCGGGCTGCCGGGCGACGACCTCGATGCCCGGGTAGGCCTTCAGACCCTCGGCGAAGCCCGCGCCGCGCTCACGGCTCGCGGACGTTCCGGCCAGACCCTGAAGGATCACGATCTTGCCCTTGCCGCCCAGCTTCTCGGCCATCGCCTTGGCGCCGAGCTTGCCGCCCGCGATGTTGTCGGAGGCGACCAGCGCGGCCGTGTCGGCCTTGTTCACGCCCCGGTCCACGCCGACGACGGGGATGCCTGCCTTGTTCGCGGAGCGGACCGCCGGGCCCGCCGCGTCCGAGTCCACCGGATTGACGATGATCGAGCCGAGACCCGAACTGGTGAAGTTCTGGAGCTGGTTGGCCTGCTGCGAGGCGTCGTTCTGCGCGTCCGTGACCGTCAGGTCCACGCCGAGCTTCTTCGCCTCCTGCTGGGCACCCGACTTGATCTGCACGAAGAACGGGTTGTTCAGGGTGGAGAGGGACAGGCCCACCTTCTTCGTCGCCGACGAGGAGCCGTTGTGCAGGAAGGACATCGCACCGACGACGGCCGCCGCGACCACGGCCGCGATGATGTACGTCGCCGCCTGCTTGCCCCTGCCGCCCGGCGCACCCGCCCCGGCGGCCACCGGAGTCGCCCCGGCCTTGCGCCGCACCGTGTCCAGCAGCACCGCCAGCGCGATCACGACGCCGATGACGACCTGCTGCCAGAAGGCGGAGACGGAGAGCAGGTTCAGACCGTTGCGGAGCACCGCGAGGATCAGGGCGCCGATCAGCGTGCCGGACGCCTTGCCGGTGCCGCCCGCCAGGGAGGCGCCGCCGATGACGACCGCGGCGATCGCGTCCAGCTCGTAGCCCTGCGCGGCCTGCGGCTGCGCCGAGGACAGGCGGGAGGCGAGCACGATGCCCGCGGCGGCCGCGAAGAGACCCGACAGCGCGTAGATCGCGAGCTTCTGCCTCTTCACCCGCAGGCCCGAGAGGCGCGCGGCCTCCTCGTTGCCGCCGATCGCGTACATGGAGCGGCCGATGTACGTACGGCCCAGGATCAGGGCAGTGATCAGGCCCATGACGACCATCACCAGGACGGGGACCGGCAGCCAGCCGCCGAGGGTGTCACCGAGGTGCGAGACAGATTCGGGGAAGGCGATCGGCGAGCCCTGCGAGATCACCAGGGACAGTCCGCGGCCCACCGACAGCATGGCGAGCGTCGCGATGAACGGCGGCAGCTTCCCGTAGGAGATCAGGACGCCGTTGACCAGGCCGCACGCTATGCCGGTCGCGACCGCGAGGATCACCGCTATCCAGACCGGGACGCCCTCCGATGTCGCCATCCAGGCGAGGACGGTGGCGGACAGCGCGGCGACCGAGCCGACCGACAGGTCGATGCCCGCCGAGACGATCACGAAGGTCACACCGAAGGCGAGGATGGCGGTCACGGCCGCCTGGACGCCGATGTTGAGCAGGTTGTCCGTCGTCAGGAAGTCGCCGGACAGCGCCGACATCGCGATGACGAGGGCGATGAGCGCGGTGAGCGCCCCGTTGTCGAGCAGAAGGCGGCGGACCGCCGAGGCGCCACTCGCGCCCGTAGTGCTCTTGAGCGTGTCAGTGGCCACGGGAGCCCTCCACAGCGGTAACAGAGTTGGTGGTCGGTGTGCTGACGGCGAGTGCCATCACGGAGTCCTGGGTCGCCTCGTCGGCGGACAGTTCGCCCGCGATCCGGCCCTGGGCCATCACCAGCACCCGGTCGCTCATGCCGAGCACCTCGGGCAGATCGCTGGAGATCATCAGTACGGCCGCGCCGGCGGCCGTCAGTTCGTTGACGAGCTGGTAGATCTCGACCTTGGCGCCGACGTCGATGCCACGGGTCGGCTCGTCGAGGATCAGCACCTTGGTGTCGGCCAGCAGCCACTTGCCGATGACGACCTTCTGCTGGTTGCCGCCGGAGAGGGTGCGCACGTGCTGGCCGAGACCGGCCATCCGGACGCCGAGCTGCTCGGCGATCCGCGCGGCGGCCTCCCGCTGGCCCTTGAGGTCGACGAGCCCGCCATGGGTCGCCGCCCGCATGGTGACCAGGCCGAGGTTCTCCTCGACAGAGGCGTCCAGGAGCAGCCCCTGGCCCTTGCGGTCCTCGGGGATGAGCCCGATCCCGGCCGCCATCGCCGCGTTCACGTCGTGCCGCCGCAGCTCGGAACCGGCGACCTTGACGGCCCCCTTGTCGTACGGATCGGCCCCGAAGACCGCTCGTACGACCTCCGTACGCCCGGCCCCCACGAGCCCCGCGATACCTACGACCTCACCGGCCCGCACCTCGAAACTCACGTCGTGGAAGACCCCGTCACGGGTCAGCCCCTCGACGGTCAGCAGGGCGGCCCCGGAGCCGTCGTCACCAGTGGCCCGCACGCGTGGATACTGCTGCTCGATCGACCGCCCCACCATGAGCTGTACGAGCTCGTCCTCGGTGGTGGAGGCCGGGACCTGCCCGACGCTCTTGCCGTCCCGGATGACGGTGACCCGGTCCCCCAGGGCGGCGATCTCCTCCAAGTGGTGCGTGATGAAGACGATGCCGACACCGTCCTCGCGCAGCTGGCGCACGATGGCGAAGAGTTTTTCGACCTCTTCGGAGGTGAGCACCGCGGTCGGCTCGTCCATGATCAGAACGCGGGCGTTCAGGCTCAGCGCCTTCGCGATCTCGACCATCTGGAGACGTGCGATACCGAGTTCACGCACCCGCGCGCGCGGGGAGACGCTGACCCCGACCCGCTCCAGCAGTTCGGCGGCCTCGGCCTCCATCGTCTTCCGGTCGATCAACCCGTAGCGGCGCGGCTGCCGCCCCAGGAAGATGTTCTCGGCGACCGTCAGATCGGGAACGAGGTTGAACTCCTGGTAGATGGTCGCGATCCCGAGGCGCTCGGAGTCCTGCGCACCGTGGATGCGCACCTCCTCGCCGTCGACGAGGACGCGCCCGGAGTCGGGCTGGTAGGCGCCCGAGAGCATCTTGATGAGCGTGCTCTTGCCGGCACCGTTCTCGCCGAGCAGCACATGCACCTCGCCGCGGCGCAGATCGAAGTCGACGCTGTCGAGCGCGACCACGCCGGGGAAGGTCTTTCGGATGCCCTCGATGCGCAGCAACTCGTCCTGGTTGCTCACGACTTACTCCTGTTCGTTACGGGGGAGTGCGGGGTGGGGGCAGGTTCGCCGCACGAGCGGCGGACGACGAGATGGGCGGTGAGGGTGACCGACTGCGGGGGGCGGCCCTCGATCCGGTCGACGAGCGCGCGTACGGCGGCCCGCCCCAGCTCGCCGGTCGGCTGGGCGACCGCGGTGATCGGCGGATCGGTGTGCACGAACCACGGGATGTCGTCGAACGCCGCGAGCGCGATGTCCTCGGGAACCCGCAGCCCGCGCGCGCGGACCGCGTCCAGCGCGCCGAGCGCCATCAGGTTGTCGGCGGCGAAGACGACCTCGGGCGGTTCGGGCAGGTCGAGGAAGCCCTCGGTGACCCGCCGTCCGCTCTCGGCCTGGAAGTCGCCCTGGCCTATGTAGGTGTCCGGGAGCGGCAGCCCGTGCTCGGCCATGGCCTCCCGGAAGGCCTCGACGCGCTCGCTGCCGGTGGTGGTCGCCGCGGGTCCCGCGATGATCGCGAGCCGGCGGTGTCCGAGCGCGTGCAGATGCGCCACGAGATCCCGGACCGCCGTCCGGCCGTCCGCCCGTACGACGGGCACGTCCACGCCCGGGATCCAGCGGTCCACGAAGACCATGGGTGTCCCCGCTCGCGCGGCGTCCAGCATTCCGGGGGAGCCGCCGTCGGCGGGGGAGACGAGCAGTCCGTCGATCCGCCGGTCCAGCAGGGTCCGTACGTGGTGGTCCTGGAGGTCCGGCCGTTCGTCGGCGTTGCCGATGATCACGCTGTAGCCGAGGGCGCGGGCCTCCTCCTCGACGGAGCGGGCCAGCTCGGTGAAGTACGGGTTGAGCACGTCGCTGATGACCAGGCCGAGGGTGCGGGTCTGGTCGGTGCGCAGGGAGCGGGCGACGGCGTTCGGGCGGTAGCCCAGGGTCTGTACTGCGGCCAGCACGCGGGTGCGTGCGTCTTCGCTGACCGACGGATGATCGTTCAGGACGCGCGAGACCGTGGCGACGGATACGCCGGCCTCGGCGGCAACGTCCTTGATGCTCGCCATCGCCGCTCCACCTCCTCGTGGAATCGATTACACGGAGGATTGGAATCGATTACACGAGCATTAATCAAGACCTCAACCACATGCCGAGATCGGATCGTGATGAACGGCGCTCGGATGAGCGGAGTGAGGTGGGGGCGGGGCAGGGGGTGGGGCAGGGGGTGGGGCAAGGGGTGGGGCAAGGGGTGGAGCACCCGCCCCTTGCGGATCGCGGGTGCTCCTGTGGGGCTACTTCAGCCAGTCGGTGTAGTGGGTGGGGGCGATGCGGGCGCCCTTCTTGGTGGTGAGGACGTCGCCGTGGACCGCGGCGAACATGCCGGCGGTGTCGTCGACGGTCACCGAGCGCTCGTCGCCCTTGAAGGTGAGGGTGATCCGGCCCAGTTCGTCCAGCGTGTAGGTGTCGGGCCCGCCGACGTCGAGGGTGCCGCTCAGGGGTGATCCGGCCGCGACCTCGGCGACGGTGGCCGCGACGTCCGCCGCGGCGATCGGCTGGATGGGGGTGCGGGGCAGGCGGACGGTGCCGGCGTCGGCGGTCCAGGACAGGACGGCGTCGACGAACTCCATGAACTGGGTGGCGCGGACGATGGAGTACGGGACGGGGCCGGCCTTGAGGATGTCTTCCTGGAGAGCCTTGGCGCGGTAGTAGTCGAGCTCCGGCACCTGGTCGGTGCCGACGATGGACAGGATGACGAAGTGTCCGACGCCCGTCCGCTGGGCCGCGGCCAGGAGGTTGTCCATCGAGGTCCGGAAGAACACGGCGGAGGCGTCGTCGAAGGTGGGGGAGTTGGTCAGGTTGACGACCACGTCGGCGCCGGCCAGCGCCGCGTCCAGGCCCTGACCTGTGAGGACGTCGACCCCGGTGGACAGTGAGTGCGCCACCGCCTCGTGTCCGGCCGCGTTCAGGTCCCGCACGACCTGCGACCCGATCAGCCCGGTCCCGCCGATGACTGCGAACTTCATGAGACGTCCTGCCCTTCTCTCGTTGACACTCGTCGGACATTGTTCGTTATGGATCTTATGTACCTTTAGGGCGCTTCATTCGTCGACTCGGACATTCGCTGTCGGGCCCGGTCCGGCCTCTCCCGGGCCATGGCCGCCGCCGAGACCGTCCGGCGGGACGCCCTGCGCTCCGTCTCCGTGGCCGACCTGGGACGCGACGTCGGCTCCGACTACGGCCCCGGCGCACTGGCCGCCATCAGCGGTTGGCTGAACGGGAGCGAGGCGCAGGTCCGCCCGCCCGCCGCTGTCCGCCGCGGCGCCCCGGCTGTCAGTCGTCACAGGTACCTTCGGATCATGTCCAATCAGGCGGGGAACCGGCAGGTGCAACTGGCGGTCGTCGAGGGCGTGCTCGAGCGGATCACGTACGCCAACGAGGAGAACGGGTACACGGTCGCGAGGGTGGACACCGGCCGCGGCGCCGGCGATCTGCTCACCGTCGTGGGCGCACTCCTCGGCGCCCAGGTGGGCGAGTCGCTCCGGATGGAGGGCCGTTGGGGCTCCCACCCGCAGTACGGCAAGCAGTTCACGGTGGAGAACTACACGACCGTCCTGCCCGCCACCGTCCAGGGCATCCGCCGCTACCTCGGCTCCGGCCTGGTCAAGGGCATCGGCCCGATCTTCGCCGACCGCATCACCCGGCACTTCGGGCTGGACACGCTCCAGATCATCGAGGAGGAGCCGAAGCGCCTCATCGAGGTCCCCGGCCTCGGCCCCAAGCGCACCAAGAAGATCGCCGACGCCTGGGAGGAGCAGAAGGCGATCAAGGAGGTCATGCTCTTCCTCCAGACCGTCGAGGTGTCGACGTCGATCGCGGTGCGCATCTACAAGAAGTACGGCGACGCGTCGATCTCGGTCGTCAAGAACTGGCCCTACCGCCTGGCCGCCGACGTCTGGGGCATCGGCTTCCTCACCGCCGACAAGATCGCCCAGTCCGTCGGCATCCCGCACGACAGCCCCGAGCGCGTCAAGGCGGGCCTGCAGTACGCCCTGTCGCAGTCCGCCGACCAGGGCCACTGCTTCCTCCCCGAGGAGCAGCTGATCGCCGACGCGGTGAAGCTGCTCCAGGTGGACACGGGCCTGGTCATCGAATGCCTGGCGGAACTGGCGGAGCCGGCCGAGGACGAGGACGAACCCGGTGGCGTACGGGAGCCGGGCGTCGTACGCGAGAAGGTCCCCGGTCCCGACGGCGGCCCGGACACCGTCACGGCCGTCTACCTGGTCCCCTTCCACCGCGCCGAACTCTCGCTCTCCGCACAGCTGTTGCGCCTCCTGCGCACCACCGAGGACCGGATGCCCGGTTTTCACGACGTGGCCTGGGACAAGGCACTGACCTGGCTGAAGGGGCGTACGGGCGCGGAGTTGGCGCCCGGTCAGGAGGAGGCTGTCCGGCTGGCGCTCACCAAGAAGGTCGCGGTGCTCACCGGAGGCCCCGGCTGCGGCAAGTCGTTCACGGTCCGCTCGATCGTGGAGCTGGCGCGCGCCAAGCGGGCGAAGGTCGTGCTCGCGGCGCCGACGGGCCGTGCCGCCAAGCGACTCGCCGAGCTGACCGGAGCGGACGCCTCCACCGTGCACCGGCTCCTGGAGCTCAAGCCGGGCGGGGACGCGGCGTACGACAAGGACCGGCCGCTGGACGCCGACCTGGTGGTCGTGGACGAGGCCTCCATGCTCGACCTCCTCCTCGCCAACAAGCTGGTCAAGGCGGTGCCGCCGGGCGCCCACCTGCTGTTCGTCGGGGACGTCGACCAACTTCCCAGCGTCGGCGCGGGCGAGGTCCTGCGCGACCTGCTCGCCGACCGGAGCCCCATCCCCTCCGTCCGTCTGACCCAGGTCTTCCGCCAGGCCCAGCAGTCCGGAGTGGTGACGAACGCGCACCGGATCAACTCCGGGCAGCACCCCGTCACCGACGGCATGAAGGACTTCTTCCTCTTCGTCGAGGACGAGACCGAGGAGGCCGGGCGGCTCACCGTGGATGTGGCGGCACGGCGGATTCCGGCCAGGTTCGGGCTCGACCCGCGCCGGGACATCCAGGTGCTGGCGCCCATGCACCGCGGCCCGGCGGGCGCGGGCACCCTCAACGGCCTGTTGCAGCAGGCGATTACGCCCGGCCGCCCCGACCTGCCCGAAAAACGCTTCGGCGGCAGGGTCTTCCGGGTCGGCGACAAGGTGACCCAAATTCGCAACAACTACGAAAAAGGGGAGAACGGCGTCTTCAACGGCACCGTGGGCGTGGTCACCTCACTCGACTCCGAGGAGCAGCGTCTGACGGTGCTGACGGACGAGGACGAGGAGGTCCCCTACGACTTCGACGAACTCGACGAGCTGGCCCACGCGTACGCGGTGACGATCCACCGCTCCCAGGGCAGTGAGTACCCCGCGGTGGTGATCCCGGTCACCACCGGCGCGTGGATGATGCTCCAGCGCAATCTGCTCTACACGGCGGTCACCCGGGCCAAGAAGCTCGTCGTCCTGGTCGGCTCCCGCAAGGCGATCGGCCAGGCGGTCCGCACGGTGTCGGCGGGCCGCCGCCACACATCCCTCGATCACCGCCTCACCGCGTGACGGCCCAGCCCTCGAACACCGGGCGCCCCAAGGCTCTTAGGGGGGCGGGGAACCGTGCGACCGGCCCCACCCACCCGCAGCCGAAATGACGCCCCACGGGGTCCGGGGCGGAACCCCGTGGGGATGGGAGACCCACCCCCACCCCAGGCATCACAAAAAATGATCGATCAAACGAGTCGCAAAGGTCACACAGCACTTCCGGAACCAGGGCGAAGGGGGGCAGGATGAGAAGGTTGGCGGCACTGAGTGCCGCCAATAGGCCCAATGGTCGACCCCGAGTGCACTCTCCAGGGCCAAATGGGGGATGGTAGAGACAGTCAGGGCACCTCGAAGAAGAGGCACAACGTCGGTGAGGGATGACGTGAGCGACAACTCTGTAGTACTGCGGTACGGCGATGGCGAGTACACCTACCCGGTGATCGACAGCACCGTCGGCGACAAGGGCTTCGACATCGGGAAGCTCCGCGCCCAGACCGGGCTGGTGACGCTGGACAGCGGGTACGGCAACACCGCCGCGTATAAATCCGCGATCACCTACCTCGACGGTGAGCAGGGCATCCTCCGGTACCGCGGCTACCCGATCGAACAGCTGGCCGAGCGCTCTACCTTCCTTGAGGTGGCCTCTCTGCTGATCAACGGCGAGCTGCCGAACGTGGACGAGCTCTCCACCTTCAAGAACGAGATCACGCAGCACACCCTGCTGCACGAGGACGTCAAGCGCTTCTTCCAGGGCTTCCCGCGCGACGCCCACCCGATGGCGATGCTGTCGTCGGTGGTCAGTGCCCTGTCGACGTTCTACCAGGACAGCCACAACCCGTTCGACGAGAAGCAGCGTCACCTTTCGACGATCCGCCTTCTTGCCAAGCTTCCGACGATCGCGGCGTACGCCTACAAGAAGTCGATCGGTCACCCCTTCGTCTACCCGCGCAACGACCTCGGGTACGTCGAGAACTTCCTGCGCATGACCTTCTCGGTCCCCGCCCAGGACTACGAGCTCGACCCGGTCGTCGTCGCCGCGCTCGACAAGCTGCTCATCCTGCACGCCGACCACGAGCAGAACTGTTCGACCTCCACCGTGCGCCTGGTGGGCTCGTCGCAGGCGAACATGTTCGCGTCGATCTCCGCCGGCATCAGCGCGCTGTGGGGTCCCCTGCACGGTGGTGCCAACCAGTCCGTGCTGGAGATGCTGGAGGGCATCCAGGCCTCCGGCGGCGACGTCGACTCCTTCATCCGCAAGGTGAAGAACAAGGAGGACGGCGTCCGTCTGATGGGCTTCGGCCACCGCGTCTACAAGAACTTCGACCCCCGGGCGAAGATCATCAAGGCGGCGGCGCACGACGTCCTCTCGGCACTCGGCAAGTCCGACGAGCTGCTGGACATCGCGCTCAAGCTGGAGGAGCACGCGCTTTCCGACGACTACTTCGTCTCGCGCAGCCTCTACCCGAACGTGGACTTCTACACCGGTCTGATCTACCGCGCGATGGGCTTCCCGACCGAGATGTTCACGGTCCTGTTCGCCCTCGGCCGCCTCCCGGGCTGGATCGCCCAGTGGCACGAGATGATCAAGGAGCCCGGCTCCCGCATCGGCCGCCCGCGCCAGATCTACACGGGCGAGGTCCTGCGCGACTTCGTCCCGGTCGAGGCCCGCTAGGCGCAGGTCACTTACAAGAAAAACGGAAAGCGCCCTGCTACCGGTCCCCCCACGGGCCGGCAGTCAGGGCGCTTTCCTTGTCCCGGTGCGGATTCCCCCCACGGGATCCGGCCGGGCGTCTGTGGGACAGCGCCTGAATCGCTGCGAGCGTGCTTACGCCTTGCTCCCGGCCGGCCGGGCTGACCGGACCGGCCGTGAGCAAAACGAGCAAAACTCTCTGTACTACTGCGGTGCTCATGTACTGCTGGGGTGCGGTCTGCCGGGACCCGTACCGACGGGAGGGCCGCTCAAAGCTCCCCGCTGCACGCGCCCCGGCAACGCAGTTCCGGGAACGTCCCCCAAGACATCCCCAGATGTCAGAGACGCCCCCCAAGACGTCTCCGGCATCGCCAACTTAGACTCACGAACCCCTTCGATGGTTACGTTCGCATCACTGTGATCTGCGTCTCTTGCGTATGTCCTGAAGATACGCAAGAGCCCTGATATGGCAATCGGGGCCCAAGCGTAAGGAAGATGCGCGAGCCTTGTGAAGAGCTTATGTGAGGCTCCCGTTGGACTCTAGGGGGACTCTTACTCCGTCGTCATGAGAATGTCCTGAGTCGAAGGCTGTTCGTCACCACGAACACCGACGAGAAGGCCATCGCGGCCCCCGCGATCATCGGGTTGAGGAGTCCGGCCGCGGCGAGCGGCAGTGCCGCCACGTTGTATCCGAACGCCCAGACCAGGTTCCCCTTGATCGTGGAGAGGGTCTTGCGCGACAGTCGGATCGCGTCCGCGGCCACCCGCAGATCCCCCCGGACCAGCGTCAGGTCGCTCGCCTCGATCGCCGCGTCCGTGCCCGTCCCCATTGCGAGGCCCAGGTCGGCGGTGGCGAGCGCCGCCGCGTCGTTCACCCCGTCACCGACCATCGCCACGGTCCGCCCCTCGCTCTGGAGGCGCCTGACGACGGCGACCTTGTCCTCGGGCAGCACCTCGGCGATCACCTCCCCGGGATCGATGCCGACGGCACGCGCCACGGACTGGGCGACCGCCCGGTTGTCCCCGGTGAGCAGGACCGGTGTGAGCCCCAGGCCGCGCAGCGCGCGCACCGCCTCGGCGCTGGTCTCCTTGATCGCGTCGGCGACGGTCAGGACACCGAGTGCCACCCCGTCCCGGGCGACCACGACGGCCGTACGTCCCTCCGCCTGTGCCTCGGCCTTGGCGCGGGCCAGCGCCTCCGGGAGCTCGCCTTCGTGGAGCCGCCCCACCTGGACGTCGTGACCCTCCACGCGTCCGCGTACGCCGAGCCCGGGGACGTTCTCGAAGTGCTCCACCGGGGGAAGGTCACCAGCCCGCTCCTGAGCGCCCGCGGCGATCGCCTGGGCCACCGGATGCTCGGAGGCGTGTTCCAGGGCGCCTGCGAGCCGCAGGAGCTCCTTCTCGTCGGTGTCGGCGACGACGTACACCTCCCGCAGTGTCATCCGTCCCGTCGTCACCGTGCCGGTCTTGTCCAGGACGACCGTGTCGACGCGGCGCGTGGACTCCAGGACCTCGGGGCCCTTGATGAGGATGCCGAGTTGCGCGCCGCGGCCGGTGCCGACCATCAGGGCGGTCGGGGTCGCGAGACCGAGGGCGCAGGGGCAGGCGATGATCAGCACCGCGACGGCCGCGGTGAAGGCGGCGGCCGTGTCGCCGGTGACGCCGAGCCACACCCCGAACGTGCCGAGCGCGATCACCAGCACCACCGGCACGAAGATCCCGGAGATCCGGTCGGCGAGGCGCTGCACCTCGGCCTTGCCGTTCTGCGCGTCCTCGACGAGCCGGGCCATCCGCGCGAGTTGGGTGTCGGCGCCGACCCGGGTCGCCTCGACGACGAGCCGTCCGCCGGCGTTCACGGTCGCGCCGGTGACGGCGGCACCCACCGTCACGTCCACCGGCACCGACTCGCCCGTCAGCATGGAGGCGTCGACGGCGGAGGAACCCTCCACCACCGTCCCGTCGGTGGCGATCTTCTCGCCGGGCCGCACGACGAAACGGTCGCCCGTCGCCAGCCGCGAGACCGGGATACGGACCTCACGGCCGTCCCGTAGCACCGCGACGTCCTTGGCCCCCAGCTCCATCAGCGCCCGCAGCGCGGCTCCGGCCCGCCGCTTGGAGCGGGCCTCCAGGTAGCGGCCGAGCAGGATGAACGCGACGACACCCGCGGCGACTTCGAGATAGATCGTCGACGACCCCTCCGTGCGCGAGACGGTGAGGTCGAAGCCGTGCCGCATGCCCGGCATGCCCGCGTGTCCCCAGAACAGCGCCCACAGGGACCAGCCGAACGCGGCGAGCGTGCCGACCGAGACGAGGGTGTCCATGGTGGCCGCGCCGTGACGCGCGTTGGTGGACGCGGCCCGGTGGAAGGGCAGTGCGCCCCAGACCACGACGGGTGCGGCGAGGGTCAGCGAGAGCCACTGCCAGTTGTCGAACTGCAGCGCCGGGACCATCGACATCAGGACGACGGGGAGGGCGAGCAGGGCCGAGACGACGAGCCGTTCGCGCAGGGAGGCGAGTTCGGGGTCCTCGTCGGCGGCGCCGGCGTCGGTGGCCCGTTCCGGCGTTTCGAGGCGTGGCGGCGGGGGTTCCTCGGCCGTGTATCCCGTCTTCACGACGGTGGCGACGAGGTCGGCGACCTGTACCCCCACCGGGTACGAGACCTTCGCCTTCTCCGTCGCGAAGTTGACCGTGGCGGTGACGCCGTCCATGCGGTTGAGCTTCTTCTCGACGCGGGCCGCGCAGGAGGCGCAGGTCATTCCGCCGATGGTGAGCTCCACCTCCGACGGCGCGGCTGTCGCGGTGGTCGGGGTCGTCACGGCTATGGCCGGCTCGGGTGCTGCGGTGGTCATGGTCGGGCTCCAGGGAATGAGCCGGGCCGTACGGATCCAGTATCAGCTGGTCGGTACGGCCCGGTATGGAGAGCTGCGTGAAGCGCTGGGTGGTGCGGGGTGGTACTGGTGATACAGGTGATGTGGGTGATACGGGGAACTGGAAGGCGCGGGGGAGCGACCGGTGAGTGCGAGGCCGGTGACTCAGGCCTGGACGGCGAGCTCGAAGCCCGCCTCGTCGACGGCGGCGCGCACGGCCTCCTCGTCGAGCGGCGCCGCGGAGACCACGGTCACCTCGCCGGTGGCGGCGACGGCCTTCACCGAGGTGACGCCGGGGATCTCGGAGATCTCACCGGAGACGGAGCCCTCACAGTGCCCGCAGCTCATTCCGCTCACCTGGTAGACGGTCGTGACGGAACCCGGGGTGTCGGTCTGCGCGGTCATGGCGTACTCCTCGTCGAGGCGTGTGAGGTTCGGGTGACTTGCTCAGGTACTCAACACTATACCCCTAGGGGGTATTTCTCCAAGCGAAGTCGCGGCGTGTCAGCGAACGCACCCAGCCGACCCCCGCGAGCGCGACGATGATCAGGCCGCCCACCGAGAACAGCGTGAAGAGATGTTTCTGCTCGTCGGTGGGCCCCTGTAGGTACCCCAGCCCGAACAGCGTCCGGTCGAGCCCCGTCGTGGTCAGCCGCGCGACCAGCCAGAGCGCGATGCCGTGTGTCGAGTCCCACAGGGCGTGCAGCAGCGACACGCCGACGTAGCTGCCCGCCACCGGGCCGGCGTACTGGAAGCGCCCTTGCGGGTTGCGGTACGTGAGCAGCACCGCTCCCGTGATCGCCGTCCACAGGCCGTGCCCGAAGGGGGTGAGGAGCCCGCGCAGGATCTCCGTCTCCAGCAGTGCGCGCAGATCCAGTCCCTTGAGGGAGACGGCGGCGTCGAACGCGTACCCCGCGCTCTCCAGCGCCGCGAAGCCGAAGCCGACGCTCGCGCCGAGCACGAGGCCGGCCCGCAGTCCCCGGAGTCGGGGGTGGCGGCGCAGGACGAACGCCAGCGCGGCCAGCTTCGCCGCCTCCTCGGTCAGTCCGACGCCGAGGCACCTCGACAGCGAGGGGTGGAGCAGGTGGTTCTCCATCACCGACGCGCCCAGTACCCCGAGGGTCCCGCCGGTCAGGAAGCAGCCGAGGATCACCTGGACGCCGAGGTCGCGGCCGTGGCGCTCGTACGCCCAGAGCGTGAAGACGACGGGTACCAGGAAGCTGCCGAGCAGGATCAGGGTCGGCAGCAGCGTGGTGTTTCTCGTCGTGTACGTGACGATCGCCGTCAGCGTCCAGAGCGCGAGCCCGCCGCCCAGGCAGCGTCGCCACAGTCCGGTGCGGATCTGGGGGTACGACGGCGGGGGCTGCTGGGGTCCGGGAATGCGGGCCCGGGGCGCGCCGGGCGGCTGATTCTGGGTCACGGCTTGCCCCTTGGGCTCGGTCTGATTTATCCGAACCTTATGGCAGATGTCCGCTATGTCGCAGTATGGGGTACTCCGCCGCGGCCGAGGCGTGGGCGGCCGTGCTCGACGGCCGGGTCGCCGTGTGCGGTCGGGGGGTTGGGTCGTGCGTGGTCATCGGGTTGGGGTCGTGCGTGGTCAGGGGGTTGGAGCCGTGAACTCCGCGGGGCCGGTGGTGAGGTCCGCCGGGGTGAGTGTCCTGTCGCGGATCAGCGGCTCCAGGTAGCGGAGCAGGACGTCCTTCAACTCTCGGATGTAGGCCTCGCGCTCGGCTCCCTCGTTCGAGAGGACCAGCTCCAGGCCGGCCTTGTAGATGCCCAGGCATACGTGCGCGATGCGCGTGACCTCGGTGGCGGACGCGTCGGTCATGAGGGAGGAGAGCAGTCCCTCTATCCGCGAGATCAGGGTCGCGTGCAGGGCGTCGTGCTCTTCGGCGATCCGGCCCGGGATGTCGGGGCCGTGCATCAGTGCGAAGAACACGGGGTGATCGCAGTTGAAGGCGATGAACCGGTCGACCGCGGCGCCCACGGCCTCCTCCAGCGGGGTCCTGGGGTCGACCGGGGCCAGTGCCTCGCCGTAGGTGTCGCGCATCTCGTGCATGAGCCGGTCGCCCAGCTCGATCGCGATGGCCTCTTTGTTCGGGAAGAACTGGTACAGCGTGCCCGGCGAGACGCCCGCCTCGCGGGCGATGGCGTTGGTGCTGGCGGCGGTGTAGCCGGTGGTGCAGAAGACGGAGGCGGCGGCCTCCAGCAGCTGGGCGATCCTGCGCTCGCCGCGGGCCTGCCGTCGGCGGGGGCGCTCGTCGACGGTCCGCGCGTCGGCGGTCTGCCTGTCGGCGGTCTGCGCGTCGGCGGTCCGCTGCGTCTCGGGCTTGTCGGGCACGAGTTATCCCCAGCTCTCCGAACGTGATTGACAAACACGAGCGGTCGCTCGCATTCTAGTGAAACGCGAGCGATCTCTCGTGTTTGCCATTCTATGGCAATGGTCGACCCCTGCTGCCTGCGCACACGACCGGATGGCCGGACGGACACCGCCGCGCGGACAGGGGGTCACGGTGAAGGGGACACCGCACGATGACCGAAGTCAACAGCGCGGATGACGACCACGGGAGCGCCGCGGGGCGCGGGAGGGGCGCGAGCGCCGACGCGAACGCGGGCGACGAACCGCGGGTGGGCGGAGGCCCGCCGGAGAGCGGAAGTCCGCCGGGGAAGAGCGGTCCGCGGGCGGGTGACGGCCGACGGGTGGGCGGTGGCCCGCGAACCGGTCGCGGTGCCCGGGTCGGAGGCTGGACCCGGTTCGTGACCGCGCGCCCCCGGCTCTCCCTGTTCGTCGCGCTGCTGCTCACCGCGCTCGCCGTGGTCGCCGGCAGCGGGGTCGCCGACCGGCTGGGCAGCGGCGGCTGGCAGGACCCGACCGCCGAGTCGACGTACGCGACCAAGGCGCTGGAGCGGGAGTTCCCCGCCTCGCAGCCCAATCTGCTGCTCCTGGTCGGCTCGGGGCGCGCCACGGTCGACGCTCCCTCGGTCGCGGCCGAGGCGAAGCGGCTCGCGGCGCGGCTCGCCGCCGAGCGGGGCGTCACGGGGGTCGGTTCGTACTGGGCGTCGGGCGCACCGGCGCTGAAGGCGAAGGACGGCCACGAGGCGCTGATCGCCGCGCGGATATCGGGCGACGAGAAGACGGCGAGCGAGACCCTGGACCGCCTGGCGCCCTTCTATCGAGGGACGCACGGGCCGGTCGAGGTCAGGGTCGGTGGCCCGGTCGCGGTCCAGCACGAGATGCAGACGACCATCCGCGAGGACCTGACCCGGGCCGAGATGATCGCCCTGCCGGTGACCCTCGTGCTGCTGGTGATGGTCTTC
Source organism: Streptomyces sp. NPDC058086 (assembly GCF_042885015.1). Taxonomy (NCBI): domain Bacteria; kingdom Bacillati; phylum Actinomycetota; class Actinomycetes; order Kitasatosporales; family Streptomycetaceae; genus Streptomyces; species Streptomyces sp. NPDC058086. The sequence continues at coordinate 24,106 of NZ_JBHVST010000085.1, forward strand.
GGCAGCGCGATCGCGGCCCTGCTGCCGCTCGGCGTGGGCATCGTCGCGATCCTGGGCACGAACGCGGTACTGCGCGGCCTCACGGAGTTCACCGACGTCTCCGTCTTCGCGATGAACCTCACCACGGCCCTGGGACTCGGCCTCGCCATCGACTACGCCCTGTTCATCGTCCGCAGATTCCGCGAGGAACTGGCCAAGGGCGCCGCGCCCTCCCCGAGCTCTCCACCGGGTTCGAGCAGGGAAGACGCCATCACGGCCATCGCCACGACCCTGCGCACCGCGGGCCGCACGGTCCTCTTCTCCTCTCTGACGGTCGCCGTTTCCCTGGCCGCGATGCTGCTCTTCCCGCAGTACTTCCTGCGCTCCTTCGCCTACGCGGGCATCGCCGTGGTGCTGCTGGCCGCAGCCGCCGCTCTGGTTCTGCTCCCGGCGGCGCTGGTGCTGCTCGGCCACCGGGTGAACGCGCTGGATCTGCGCCGCCTGTTCCGGCGCGGCAGGCCGACGGCGAGCGCGGACGGGGCCGCCTGGGGACGCATGGCCTCCCTCGTCATGCGCAGGGCTCCGGTCTTCGCCGTCGCCACCACCGTCGGGCTGATCGTGCTCGGACTGCCCTTCCTGGGCGTGAAGTTCGGCACCGCGGACGACCGCCAGCTGCCCTCGGGTGCGGAGTCCCACGTCGTCCAGCAGCACATACGGGACGGCTTCCCGGGCAGCCCCGGTGGTGCCCTGGAGGTGCTCGCGGAGGGGCGGGCGAGCGAGGCCCAGTACACGGCCTACAAGGACCGGATCGCCGCACTGCCCGAGGTGCTGCGGGTGGACGGGCCCCTGGCGCAGGGTGACTCGGCCTACTTCACGGTGCTGCCGAAGGGCGAGGCCGTCGGCGACGGAGCCCAGCGGCTGGTGCGCGAACTGCGCGCGACACAGGCCCCGTTCGACACGGCGGTGACCGGCACGGCGGCGGTCCTGGTCGACTCCAAGCACGCGATAGCCGACCGGCTCCCCTGGGCCGCGGCCTTCATAGCGATCGTCACTCTGCTTCTGGTCTTCCTTCTCACCGGCAGCGTGCTGATCCCGATCCAGGCGGTGCTGCTCAACGCGCTCAGCCTGACGGCGATGTTCGGCGCGGTGGTCTGGGTCTTCCAGGACGGCCATCTGTCGGGCCTGCTCGGCTTCACCAGCCCGGGAACGATAGAGACGACGCTCCCCGTCCTCATGTTCTGCGTCGCCTTCGGCCTCTCCATGGACTACGGAGTCTTCCTGCTCTCCCGGATAAAGGAGGAGTACGACCACACGGGCGACCACCGGGAGGCGGTCCGCTTCGGCCTCCAGCGCACCGGCGGACTGATCACCGCGGCCGCGGTCATCCTCGCCGTGGTGATGGTCGCGATCGGCACCTCACGCGTGACCAACACCAAGATGCTCGGCCTGGGCATCGCGCTCGCCGTGCTGATGGACGCGATGGTCGTCCGCAGTCTGCTGGTCCCGGCGGTCATGCGCCTCACGGGCCGCGCGACCTGGTGGGCACCGGGGCCGCTGCGGCGCTTCCACGACCGGTTCGGACTGAGCGAGAGCGAGTCGGAGCCGGACAGCGCCTGGCAGGCGGACGACCAGGCGGACGATCGGGAGGACGATCGGGAGCGGGACAAGGTCGAGGCGCGCGGATAGCGTTCGCTCCGGAAGGGTGATCTTCGGGCGGAGGGGCGAGACGGATGCGGGCAGTGGTGTTCGAGCGGTACGAGGAGCCGGCCGAGGTGCGCGAGGTGGCGGACCCGGTGCCCGCGGAGCACGGGGTGGTGGTGCGGGTCGAGGCCACCGGACTGTGCCGCAGCGACTGGCACGGCTGGATGGGGCACGACCCGGACATCACGCTGCCGCATGTGCCGGGCCACGAACTCGCGGGGACCGTCGAGGCGGTCGGTGCGCGGGTGACCGGCTGGCGCCCCGGCGACCGGGTCACCGTCCCGTTCGTCTGCGCCTGCGGAACGTGTCCCTCCTGCGCGGCGGGAGACCAGCAGGTGTGCGAGCGGCAGACCCAGCCGGGGTTCACCCACTGGGGTTCCTTCGCCCAGTACGTGGCACTCGACCACGCCGAGGTGAACCTGGTGGCGGTGCCGGACGAGCTGTCCTTCGCGACGGCGGCGTCGCTGGGCTGCCGGTTCGCCACGGCGTTCCGCGCGGTGGTCGCGCAGGGCCGGGTGGCGGCGGGGGAGTGGGTCGCGGTGCACGGCTGCGGAGGCGTGGGACTGTCGGCGGTGATGATCGCGGCGGCGGCCGGGGCGCGGGTCGTGGCCGTGGACCTCTCATCCCAGGCCCTGGACCTGGCGCGGAAGTTCGGCGCGGTGGAGGCCGTGGACGCCTCGCGGGTCGGGGACACGGCGGCGGCGGTCCGGGAGCTGACCGGCGGCGGCGCCCATCTCTCCCTCGACGCGCTCGGCTCCCCGGTCACCTGTGCGGCCTCGGTGAACGGTCTGCGCCGCCGGGGGCGCCACGTCCAGGTCGGTCTGCTGCCCGAGGACCCCGCGGTTCCGATGGCCCGGGTGATCGGCCTCGAACTCGAACTCCTGGGCAGCCACGGCATGCAGGCACACGCCTACCCCCGCATGCTCGAACTGGTCCGCGCCGGGGTGCTCCGCCCCGACCTCCTGGTCACCTCCACCATCCCGCTGGACGCGGTCCCTGCGGCCCTGGCGGCGTTGGGGGCGGCGCCGGGGGCGGGGGTGACGGTCATCGAACCGTGGAGCTGAGCCCGGACAGGGGCTGTGCCCCGCACCCGGGCGAGGGGCGGGGCGCAGCGAGGGGGCGGCGAGGGGGCGGCGAGGGGGCGGCGAGCGGGGACGGGGTGCGTGGTCAGTCTCTTCGGCCGCGGTTTCCGGGGCGGGAGGCGACCCAGGTGCGGACGGTGTCCGCGTACCAGTAGGGCTTCCCGCTCTCCACGTGGTCGGGCGGCGGCAGCAGTCCGTGCTTGCGGTACGACCGCACGGTGTCCGGCTGCACCTTGATGTGCGCCGCGATCTCCTTGTACGACCAGAGCCTACGGTCGGTCATGAGTGGCACCTCCCTGCGCGCGTCGCGGCGGCGGCCGGGGGGTGGCCGTCGGGGGAGCCGGGCGCTGCGCTGGCGATCACAAAGCCTGCGCTCGTTGAACGACACAGAGTGACCGCAGGGCAGGGCCTGTTGGAAGGGTGTGACACAAGGCCTGCGTACACGCGACATGTGTGACAGGGCGGTGGTTTTTGTGACACGCGTGAAGCATTCGCGCCGAGGGGACCGTAGAGCCGAGGGGACCGTCGCGACGTATGCGCGTCAGGGGACCGGTGGCGGGCCGGGTGCGTCGTGCGTACGCGAGCGGTGGGCCGGACCCACGCTGGATCCGGCCCACCAGCTCCCCGCACCCCCTCCTCGGAAGCCGCCCGCGTTCCCCCGTCGGATCAGCCGCCGGAAGTTCAGCCTGCAATCAACGGAGCCCACGGGTCTTGGAAAAAATCGCACCCCGGTCACTTTGATCGCTCCGGTCGGGGGAGAGCACCAGACTGGTCGCCTCCCCGGCCATCCGATCGGCCCCCGGCGGACCGGGCCGTGGAACCGGCTGAGCTCCGCGGGCCGCCGTGAACTCCCGCGGTGTGCACCCCGTCATCGCCCGGAACTCGCCGCTGAGGTGGGCCTGGTCGTAGAACCCGCAGGCCGCCGCCGTCTCGGCCGGTGAGCGGCCCGCGGCGAGCAGCCGCCTGGCCCGTTCCAGGCGCAGCACCCGGGCCGCCGCCTTGGGGCCGAGCCCGATCTGCTCCCGGAAACGATTCTCCAACTGCCGTACGCTCCAGCCGACGTCCTCGGCGAGCCGGGCCACCGGCATCGCGCCCCAGGTCCGTTGCAACTGCGCCCACGCCCGCACCACCCGTGCCGAACCGGGCGTTCCCGCCGAGCGCCAGCGCACGAGGACGTCGTCCAGCAGTTCGAAGCGTTCCGGCCAACCCGGCAACGCGGCCAGCGCGGCGGAGAGTTCAGCGACGTTCCGCAGACGACGCCCGCCCGGGCCCGCGTCCCGCGAGCCCAGTACATGCGGGAGCTCGTCGGGATCCAGGGTCCGGTCGGCGAGTTCGTACTGCGGTGTGCCGAAGAGTGTGAACGCGGCCCAGGGGGCGAGCAGCACCTCGACGCCCGCCAGCCGTCCGTCGTGTTCGCCGACGGCCGCGGTGGTGGTCGGTCCCGAGAACACCGACCTGAGGGTGACGGGGGGACGGCCCACGCGGGAGATGCGCAGGGGCTGTTCGAAGCCCAGCAACAGGGTCGCCGCGCCGATCGGCGCCTCCAGCCTGCGCCGTGGCCGGTCGAGCGCGAGCCGGATCCCGCGGTAGCTGATCACCCCGGGCCGCAGCCGTGGATGCGGCCGTGCGAGGGCCGTTTCCCAGGCACCGCCCGGCCCGTGCCCCGACCGCGAGACGATTCGCGTCACCATCGGCCCTCCCGCCGCCGCCCGCACCTGGGGAACACCCATGGTGCAACGCGGCACAGCGACGCCGGAAGGCCCGCCGAGCCCCGAGCTCTCGACGGGCCCCACGGCCCTCCCCGCGGAGGGTCAGGCTCCGCGGGACACTGTGAAGCGGTCACGGTGAAGCCGTCACGCTCCGCAGGACCTCAGGAACGCCCGGGTGCGCTGGGCGATCGGCAGCGGCTTGTCCGGCGGGCACGGGTACATGTCCTGCTCGACGATGGCGAAGAGCTCGACGTCGAGCTTCTGGGCGGCGGCGAGGACGGGCGCGAGCGCCGGTACGCCGGACGGCGGTTCGCACATCACGCCCTTGGCCACGGCGGGCCCGAACGGCACCTCGTTCGCCCGCACCTCGGCCAGGACCAGCGGATCCACCTGCTTGAGGTGGAGGTAGCCGATGCGCTCCCCGTAGGTCTCGATGAGCTTGACGTTGTCGCCGCCGCAGTACGCGTAGTGGCCGGTGTCCAGGCACAGCGACACCAGGGAGGAGTCGGTCGCGTCGAGGAAACGCGTGACGTTCTCCTCGCTGTCGATGTGCGTGTCCGCGTGCGGGTGGACGACGATCTTCAGCCCGTAGCGCTCCCGCACCTCATGGGCGAGCCGCTCGGTCTGGGCGGTCAGATTGCGCCACTGCGTCGGCGTCAGCGTGCTGTCCTCCAGCACCTCGCCCGTCTTGTCGTCCCGCCAGAACGCCGGGATGACGACGAGGTGCTCGGCGCCCATCGCCTGGGTGAGTGCGGCGATGTCCGAGACGTGCGCCCAGGTGGCGTCCCACACCTCGGGACCCCGGTGCAGCCCGGTGAAGACGGTGCCGGCCGACACGGTGAGCCCGCGCCGCGCGGTCTCCTCCTTGAGCAGGGCCGGATCCGTGGGCAGATAGCCGTAGGGGCCCAGCTCGATCCACTCGTACCCGGACTGGGAGACCTCGTCGAGGAAGCGCTGCCAGGGGACCTGCTGGGGGTCGTCGGGGAACCAGACGCCCCAGGAGTCCGGAGCCGAACCGATCCGGATGCGGGACAGTGAGGACTGAGGTGATGCCTGCGGTGACAACGACGTCATGGGCGTCAGCTTCGGGCGGCACGAGGGAGGTGTCAAGGCCTGGTCCGAATGTCTGGACAAACTGTTGACAGGGCTCCCCGCACGGCGCTAGACCTTGGGGGAGCCGAAGCGAAGGGAACTCGATGGCGTACGACCTGATCACCATGGGGCGGATCGGTGTGGACCTCTACCCGTTGCAGACGGGGGTCCCGCTGGCGCAGGTGACGTCCTTCGGGAAGTTCCTGGGCGGCTCGGCGACGAACGTCGCGGTGGCCGCGTCCCGGCTCGGACGGCGTACGGCGGTGATCACGCGCACCGGTGACGACCCCTTCGGCGCATACCTCCACGAGGCGCTGCGCGGCTTCGGCGTGGACGACCGCTGGGTCACCCCGGTCGCCGGGCTGCCCACCCCGGTGACGTTCTGCGAGATCTTCCCGCCCGACGACTTCCCGCTGTACTTCTACCGGCAGCCCAAGGCCCCGGACCTGGAGATCGACGCGCACGACCTCGACCTGGACGCCGTCCGCGAGGCGCGCATCTTCTGGGTGACCGGGACCGGCCTGAGCGTGGAGCCCAGCCGGACGGCGACGCTCGCCGCGCTCGCCCACCGGGCCAAGTCCGCCACGACGGTCTTCGACCTCGACTGGCGGCCCATGTTCTGGAACAGCACAGCCAGGAAGGGCACAGTCAGGCAGACCCCCGAGGAATCCGCCCGGGCCTTCTACGCCGAGGCCCTGCGCCACACCACCGTCGCCGTCGGCAACCTCGACGAGGTCGACATCGCCACCGGCGTCCGCGAACCGCACGCGGCGGCCGAGGCCCTCCTCGAGGCGGGCGTCGAACTCGCCGTCGTCAAGCAGGGCCCCAAGGGCGTCCTCGCCGTCCACCGCGACGGCACCTCGGCCGAGGTGCCGCCCCTCCCGGTGACGGTCCTCAACGGCCTCGGCGCCGGTGACGCGTTCGGCGGCTCCCTCTGTCACGGCCTGCTCGCCGGCTGGGACCTGGAGCGGATCATGCGGCACGCCAACGCGGCCGGTGCCATCGTCGCCTCCCGGCTGGAGTGCTCCTCCGCGATGCCGACCCCCGAAGAGGTCGAGGACGCGCTCATGGCGGGAGCGGTCCGATGAGGGCGGGACGCGTGGGACACGAGGGCGGCGACGCCATCGTTGCCTCCACTCCCGCCCCGCCCCGGGCCGTCGACGCGGCGGAGCTCGTCCGGCTCCGCGCCCACCGCCCCGAAGCCGTCGCCGAGGCCGCCGCGCGCCGCCCCCGCCGCCCCCTCGTGGGCGACAACGGGCGACTGATGATCATCGCCGCGGACCACCCGGCCCGCGGGGCGCTCGCCGTCGGCGACCGCAAGTTCGCCATGGCGAACCGCGCCGACCTGCTGGAACGGCTCTGCCTCGCGCTCTCCCGCCCCGGCGTCGACGGCGTCCTCGCGACCGCCGACATCCTCGACGACCTGCTGCTCCTGGGCGCCCTCGACCACAAGGTGGTCCTCGGCTCGATGAACCGCGGCGGCCTCCAGGGCGCCTCGTACGAGCTGGACGACCGTTTCACCGGCCACCGTCCGCAGGACATCGAGCGGCTCGGCTTCGACGCGGGCAAGCTGCTGCTGCGCATCGACTACGACGATCCGGGCTCGCTCAACACCCTGGAGTCCACCGCCCGCGCGATCGACGAGATGGCGGAGCGTCACCTCCCGGTCTTCGTCGAACCGTTCCTCAGCCGCCGCACGCCGGAGGGCAGGCTGGTCAACGACCTGAGCGCCGAGGCCGTCATCAAGTCCATCGCCATCGCCAGCGGCCTGGGCGGCAGTTCGGCGTACACCTGGCTGAAGGTCCCCGTCACCGACAACCCGGACGACATGGCCCGGGTCATGGAGACCTCCACCCTGCCCGCCGTACTGCTCGGCGGCGATGTCGGCGAGGACCAGGAGGGCGCGTACGAGAAGTGGCGCGGCGCGCTCCAACTGCCCACCGTGCAGGGCCTGGTCGTCGGCCGCTCGCTGCTCTACCCGGCCGACGGGGATGTGACCGCCGCGGTGGACACCGCCGTAGGACTGCTGTGAGGACCCGATGACGGACCCCAGGACGCACTCGACGACGGACGCGACCCGCAGCAGCGGCCTGTACGTGCCCAAGGGGGCCACCGCCGACGGGCTGTACGCCGTCGACATCGACCCCAAGTACGCCGGCTGGACCCACAGCAGCCTGCGCGTGGTCGAACTCGGACCCGGCGGCACACACACCTTCACCACCGGCGACAGTGAGTGGATCGTGCTTCCGCTGGGTGGCGCCTGTACGGTGCGCACAGAGGACGAAGAGTTCCAAATCCTGGGCAGGGAAAGCGTGTTCGCGGGGGTCTCCGACTTCGCGTACGTGCCCCGTGACGCCCGGGCCCAGATCGCCTCCGGTGCGGGAGGCCGCTTCGCCCTGGCAGGAGCGAAGTGCGAGCGCCGACTCCCCGCCCGCTACGGCCCCGCGCCGGAGGTCCCCGTCGAAGACCGAGGCAGTGGCAACTGCGCACGCCAGGTGCGCAATTTCGCCTCCGCCGACGCCTTCGAGTGCGACAAGCTCATCGCCGTCGAGGTCATCACCCCCGGCGGCAACTGGTCCTCGTATCCGCCGCACAAGCACGACGAGCACCGGCCCGGTGTCGAGTCGGAGCTGGAGGAGATCTACTACTTCGAGATCGACGGCCCGAACGGATTCGGCTATCAGCGCGTATTCCCTTCGCGCGAGGGTGGATCCGACGTCCTCGCCGAGGTCCGCACCGGCGATGCCGTCCTCGTCCCCGACGGATGGCACGGCCCGTCCATCGCCCAGCCCGGCCACACCATGTACTACCTGAACGTGATGGCCGGACCGGGCGAGGACAGGGAGTGGCGGATCTGCTTCCACCCGGAACACGTAGACAACACAGCGAGCACAGAGGGATACCGATGACCTCAACGACGAGGCTGACGGTCGCACAGGCGCTGGTGCGCTTCCTGGCCGCCCAGTACACGGAGCGGGACGGCGAGCGGCGGCGGCTGATCGGCGCCACCTGGGGCATTTTCGGTCACGGCAACGTCGCCGGACTCGGCCAGGCGCTGATCGAGTACGCCGACGAGATGCCCTACCACCAGGGCCGTAACGAGCAGTCGATGGTGCACGCGGCGGTCGGCTTCGCCCGCCAGTCCAACCGGCTGTCGGCGCACGCCGTGACCACCTCCATCGGACCCGGCGCCACCAACCTCGTCACCGGCGCCGCGCTCGCGACGATCAACCACCTCCCGGTGCTCCTGCTGCCCGGCGACATCTTCGCGACCCGCCCCGCCGACCCGGTCCTCCAGCAGCTCGAAGTCCCCTACGCGGGCGATGTGTCGGTCAACGACTGTCTGCGCCCGGTGTCGAAGTACTTCGACCGCGTCACCCGGCCCGAGGCGCTGATCCCGGCTGCCCTGCGGGCCATGCGCGTGCTCACCGACCCGGTCGAGACCGGTGCCGTCACGCTCGCGCTGCCGCAGGACGTGCAGGCGGAGGCGTACGACTGGCCGGAGGAGTTCTTCCAGGAGCGGATCTGGACCGTGCGCCGTCCGGCGGCCGACGCCTCCGAGCTGGCCGCCGCCGTCACGGCGATCCGTGAGGCCCGGCGCCCGCTGATCGTCGCGGGCGGCGGGGTCCACCACAGCCGCGCCGAGGACGTGCTCGCCGAACTCGCCGCCGCCACCGGCATCCCCGTCGCCTCCACTCAGGCGGGCAAGGGATCACTGAAGTGGGACCACCCGCAGGACGTCGGCGGCGTCGGCCACACCGGCACGGCGACCGCGGACGAGCTCGCCCGTACCGCCGACCTGGTGATCGGCGTCGGCACCCGCTACACCGACTTCACCACCGCCTCCGGCACCCTCTTCACCGCCTCGAACGTCCGCTTCCTGAACCTCAACATCGCGCCGTACGACGGTCACAAGCTGTCGGGGATCCCGCTGATCGCGGACGCGCGGGCCGGCCTCGAAGCGCTCACCGAGGCGCTGCTGCTGCACGACCACCGCGTCGAGCCCGCGTACGCCACCGAGTACATGGACGACAAGGAGCGCTGGGAGTACCGCGTCGACGCGGCGTACGAGGCCGAGGACATCGACATCCGGCCCACCCAGCCGCAGGTCCTCGGCGTCCTCGACGAGGTCGTCACCGAGGACGACATCCTGATCAACGCGGCCGGCTCGCTCCCAGGTGACCTGCACAAACTGTGGCGGGCCCGGTCGCGCGACCAGTACCACGTCGAGTACGGCTACTCGTGCATGGGCTACGAGATCCCGGCCGCGATCGGCGTCCGGATGGCGGCCCCCGACCGGCCCGTGTGGGCGCTGGTCGGCGACGGCACCTACCTGATGATGCCGACCGAGATCGTCACCGCCGTGCAGGAGGGCGTCGCGATCAAGGTCCTCATACTCCAGAACCACGGATACGCCTCCATCGGCGGCCTCTCCGAGTCCGTGGGCGGTGAGCGGTACGGCACCGCGTACCGCTACCGCTCCGAGGACGGTGCGTACACGGGGGCGCCGCTGCCCGTCGACCTCGCCGCCAACGCGGCCAGCCTCGGCATGCGGGTGCTGCGCGCGAAGACCGTCCGTGACCTGCGGTCGGCCCTTGCCGAGGCGCGCGCCGCGGACACTCCCACATGTGTCTACGTGGAGACCGAAACGGCAGACACAGTGTCGGGCGCGCCCCCGGCCCAAGCCTGGTGGGATGTACCTGTGGCCGAGACCGCGACCCGATCGTCGGCGGTCAAGGCACGTGAGGAGTACGACCGGCACGTCGCCGCCCGACGCCGCCATCTGTGAAGGAGTTTTTGGCCATGACGAAGACCGTCAACCACTGGATCGGTGGCAAGACTGTCGAGGGTGCGTCGGGTACGTACGGGCCGGTCACCGACCCGGCGACCGGCGCCGTGACCACCCAGGTCGCCTTCGCGACCGTCGAAGAGGTGGACGCCGCGGTCGCCGCGGCCAAGGACGCGTACGCGACCTGGGGCCAGTCCTCGCTGGCCAAGCGGTCCACGATCCTCTTCAAGTTCCGGGCGCTGCTCGACGCGAACCGGGACGCGATCGCCGAGCTGATCACCGCCGAGCACGGCAAGGTGCACTCGGACGCGCTCGGCGAGGTGGCGCGCGGTCTGGAGATCGTCGACCTGGCGTGCGGGATCACCGTGCAGCTGAAGGGCGAGCTGTCGACCGAGGTGGCCTCCAAGGTCGACGTGGCGTCGATCCGGCAGCCGCTGGGCGTCGTCGCGGGCATCACGCCGTTCAACTTCCCGGCCATGGTGCCGATGTGGATGTTCCCCATCGCCATCGCGTGCGGCAACACCTTCGTGCTGAAGCCGTCCGAGAAGGACCCGTCGGCCGCCATGAAGGTCGCCGAGCTGCTCGCCGAGGCCGGTCTGCCCGACGGTGTCTTCAACGTCGTCCACGGTGACAAGGTGGCCGTCGACCGCCTCCTGGAGCACCCGGACGTCAAGGCGGTGTCCTTCGTCGGCTCGACCCCGATCGCCCGCTACATCCACACCACGGCCTCCGCGAACGGCAAGCGCGTGCAGGCCCTGGGCGGCGCCAAGAACCACATGCTGGTCCTCCCGGACGCGGACCTGGACGCGGCCGCGGACGCCGCCGTGTCGGCCGCCTACGGCTCCGCCGGCGAGCGCTGCATGGCCATCTCCGCCGTCGTCGCGGTCGGCTCGGTCGGCGACGCGCTGGTGGAGAAGATCCGCGAGCGCGCCGAGAAGATCAAGATCGGCCCCGGCAACGACCCGGCCTCCGAGATGGGTCCGCTGATCACGGCCGTGCACCGCGACAAGGTGGCGTCCTACGTCACGGGCGCGGCGGCGCAGGGCTCCGAGGTCGTCCTCGACGGCACCGGGTACACGGTCGAGGGGTACGAGGACGGCCACTGGATCGGCCTCTCGCTGCTCGACAGGGTGCCGGTGACCTCGGACGCGTACAAGGACGAGATCTTCGGCCCGGTGCTGTGCGTGCTGCGCGTGGACACCTACGAGGAGGGTGTCGCCCTCATCAACGCCTCGCCCTTCGGCAACGGCACCGCCATCTTCACCCGGGACGGCGGCGCCGCCCGCCGCTTCCAGCTGGAGGTCGAGGCGGGCATGGTCGGCGTGAACGTGCCGATCCCGGTGCCCGTCGGCTATCACTCCTTCGGCGGCTGGAAGGACTCCCTCTTCGGGGACCACCACATCTACGGCAACGACGGCACGCACTTCTACACCCGCGGCAAGGTCGTCACCACCCGCTGGCCCGACCCGGCCGACGCCCCGACGGGCGTGGACCTGGGCTTCCCGCGCAACCACTGAGCGACCTCCTGGTGCCCCGCCCTCCGTCCCGGGGGGCGGGGCACCGCCATGCTCGGCTCCACTGTTCGCCAGGCGTCCCGGAGTGCGGACCAATCCTGGTGAATTTCGAGGTCTCGACTGCGGTTCTCGTCATGAGGTGATGAAACGGATAGCGGAGGCAGTTTGGCGTTGTTGCCTTCGAAAGCAAGGTCACATTCCGATGAATCTTGATGATTGCAACATGTAGGCGTCTGCACCTGGGAAAGTGATGTGACCTGCGTCGCTTGACCGTTGCGGATTCCGTAGGTAAACGGCCATTGACGCAACGGTTTCCGTCAAGGTTCCATCAACGTCGGGAGCGGACGACGAGATGAACGACGCGAGCCGCCGGAGGCGATAGCGCTCCCGCCCGAATCACCTGACGCAAGAGTCGTCTTCTGACGCATAAGTCGATCGGAACCGCTTCATGACCGACACGCTCCGCCCTGTCGAGCAGGCCCTGCCGGACGCCGCCCCCACGGCCTCCGGGAGCCCCCAAAAGCTCAAGCGTTCCATCGGTATCGTCGGCGGCACCCTGCTGACGCTCTCGTGCGTGACGCCCGCCTCCACGCTCTTCGTGGTCGTGCCCGACCTGTTCTCGTCCCTCGGCACGGCGACCGCGCTCACCATCGCGATCGGCTCGCTCCTCTGTATCGCCGTGGCGTTCTGCTACTCGGAACTGGGCACCCTCATCCCCAGCGCGGGCGGCGAGTACGCCATGGTGTCGACGATGGCCGGACGGCTCGCGGGCTGGCTGGTCTTCGTGCTCTCCCTCCTGGTCGTCATGATCGTGCCGCCGGTGATCGCGATGGGCACCGCGGACTACCTGGCGCCGATCGTGCATCTCAACCCGTCGATGGCGGGCGCGGGCGTGATGCTCCTGGCCACCCTCGCGGGCCTGCTCGACCTGCGGGCCAACGCCTGGATCACCGGCGTCTTCCTCGTCCTGGAGGTCATCGCGGCGGCCGTCGTGGCGGTGCTGGGCTTCACACACAGCCAGCGCGGCGTCGGCAGCCTCACCTCGATGCAGGTGGCGGGCTCCGGCGGCCACACGGACACCGTGACGGCCATGCTGGTGGTCTCGGGACTCGCGATCGCCCTCTTCATCACCCAGGGCTTCTCGACCGCGGTCTACCTCTCCGAGGAACTGGAGGACCCGCGCCGCAACGTCGCCCGTACGGTCCTGGCCACCCTCGCCATCTCGACCGTGATCATCCTCGTCCCGGTCGTCGCGATCACCATGGGCGCCTCGGACCTGTCCACCCTTACCGGCGGCGACATCAGCGGCATGGTCACCGCCTGGTCCAACTCCGCCGTCGGCACCTTCGTCAGCCTCTGCGTCGCCCTCGCGATCATCAACGCGGGCATCGTGATGGTCATCCAGAACTCCCGGGTGCTGTTCGCCTCCGCCCGTGACAAGGCCTGGCCCGAGCCGGTCAACCAGGGCCTTTCCCGCCTCGGCCGCTTCGGCTCGCCCTGGGTCGCCACCCTCGTGGTGGGCGTCCCCGGCGCCCTCCTCTGCTTCGTCAACCTGGACACCCTGTACGGCGTCACGGGCGTCTCGGTGACGGCCATGTACCTGCTCGTCGCGGTCGCCGCCCTGCTCGCCCGGCGCGGCCAGCACCGCCACACCCCGGCCTGGCGCATGCCACTGTGGCCCGCGATGCCGGTGCTCCTGATCGCGGTCCTCGCCTACATCCTGAGCCAGCAGGAGATGACGTACCTGCTCTGGACCGGCGGCATCACAGCCGTCGCCACCCTCTACTGGGCCTTCTACCTCCGCCCGCGCCGCGAGACCCGCTGGCTGGTGTCGATCCCGGAGGACGCCCAGGTCTGAGCCTTCCGGGGTTCACACGAAGTCCCACGTCACCACCGCGCTCGTGAAGATGCCCGAGAGAGCACGTACCACGGGCGCGGTATGCGGGGAGGGCCTCGTACGCCCGGAGGAGGGGCGCGGGTTCAGACCGGCGGCTGCCTTCGTCGTCGGTGGCGGCCCGTACCGTTGACACATGGATCTTCGACTGCCCCGACTGCGCGGGCCCGCACAGCGAGGACGCCGACGGTGGTTCGCCGCCGCGGCCGCCGTCGTCGTGCTCGCCGGCGCCGGTACGTGGACCGCTGTCGCCTCGGACGACGGACCGGCCGTCCACCGCACCGACCGTGTGATGACCACGGGCGCCGGGGTGAACATCGACACGTCGTTCTTCACCGCGGGCTCCGGCCGCCGCCCCGCCGTGCTCCTCGGGCACGGCTTCGGCGGCAGCAAGGACGACATGCGGCGGGAGGCGGAGCAACTCGCCCGCGACGGGTACGCGGTGCTGACCTGGTCGGCGCGCGGCTTCGGCCGTTCCACCGGCAAGATCGGGCTGAACGATCCCAAGGGCGAGGTCGCCGACGTCTCCAAGCTCATCGACTGGCTGGCCAAGCGGCCCGAGGTCCGGCTCGACACGAGCGGCGACCCGCGCGTGGGAGTGGCCGGAGGCTCGTACGGCGGCGCGATCTCCCTGCTGGCCGCCGGGTACGACAAGAGGGTCGACGCGATCGCCCCCTCGATCACGTACTGGAACCTGGCGGACGCGCTCTTCCCGAACGACGTGTTCAAGAAGCTCTGGGCCGGCATATTCATCAACTCCGGCGGCGGCTGCGGCCACTTCGAGGCGCAGCTGTGCGCGATGTACAACCGCGTGGCGGAGTCGGGGAAGCCGGACGCCCAGGCGCGCGCTCTGCTGGAGGAACGCTCGCCGTCCGCCGTCGGCGACCGCATCAAGGTGCCCACCCTCATCCTGCAGGGCCAGACCGACTCCCTTTTCCCGCTCGGCCAGGCCGACGCGATGGCCAAGGCGATCAGGGCCAACGGCGCGCCCGTGGACGTCGACTGGATCGCCGGCGGGCACGACGGCGGCAACCCGGAGACGAGCCGTGTCGAGGCCCGTGTCGGCTCCTGGTTCGACCGCTATCTGAAGGACGACAAGAACGCCGACACCGGTCCCGCCTTCCGCGTCACCCGCACCGGCGGCATCGACTCCACCGACGGCGCCGCGCAGTTGCGGGGCGCGAGCGGGGACGTCTACCCCGGCCTGGAGAGCGGCGAGCACACCATCGCGCTGAGCGACGGCCGACGCGAGCAGACCTTCCAGAATCCCGCGGGCGCGAGTCCGCCCGCGATCTCCGCCCTCCCCGGAATCGGCGGCGGCACCGGCGGCCTGTCCCAGCTGTCCGCGCTCGGGCTCGGGGTGTCCCTCGACTTCCCGGGCCAGTACGCGCAGTTCGACTCCTCGGCACTCCGCGGCGACCTGCGGATCACCGGGTCGCCGACCGTGACCGTCCATGTCCGGTCGAGCACCGACGACGCGGTCCTCTTCGGGAAGGTGTACGACGTCGGGCCGGGCGGCACCCAGCAGGTACTGCCCTCGCAGCTGGTGGCGCCCGTGCGGGTGACCGGCGCGAAGGCGGGCAAGGACGTCAAGATCGTGCTGCCCGCGATCGACCACGACGTCCAGAAGGGCCACCGGCTGCGCCTGGTCCTCGCCTCGACGGACCTCGGCTACGCCTCACCGGCGGCCCCGGCGACGTACACGGTCTCCCTGAAGAGCGACCTGCACGTGCCCACTGCGCCCGGCGTGAAGACCGCCGCCGCCGTGCTGCCCTCATGGGTGTGGTGGCTGCCCCTGGCCGGCGCGCTGGCCGCCGCCGCACTCCTGCTGACCGGCCGTCGTCGTACGGCTCCGGTCGCGCCCGACCCCGAGCTCGCCGAAGTCCCGCTCCAGATCACCGACCTGAGCAAGCGGTACGCGAAGTCGGCGGACCGGTACGCGGTACGGGACCTGTCGTTCCGCGTGGAGAAGGGCCAGGTCCTGGGCCTGCTGGGGCCGAACGGCGCGGGCAAGACGACCACGCTGCGCATGCTGATGGGCCTCATCAAGCCCGACGGCGGCGAGATCCGTGTCTTCGGGCACGCGATCCGGCCGGGCGCCCCGGTGCTCTCCCGGGTCGGGGCGTTCGTCGAGGGCGCGGGCTTCCTGCCGCACCTCTCGGGCCGCGAGAACCTGGAGCTGTACTGGCAGGCGACGGGCCGTCCGGCCGAGGACGCCCACATGGAGGAGGCGCTGGAGATCGCGGGCCTGGGCGACGCGCTGGCCCGCGCGGTCCGCACCTACTCCCAGGGCATGCGCCAGCGCCTGGCCATCGCCCAGGCGATGCTGGGCCTCCCGGACCTCCTCATCCTCGACGAACCGACCAACGGTCTCGACCCGCCCCAGATCCGCGAGATGCGCGAGGTCATGATCCGCTACGCCGCCGCGGGCCGCACGGTCATCGTCTCCAGCCACCTGCTGGCCGAGGTCGAGCAGTCCTGCACCCACCTGGTGGTCATGGACCGCGGCCGGCTCATCCAGGCCGGCCCGGTGAGCGAGATCGTCGGCTCCGGCGACACCCTCCTCGTCGGTACGGGCGTGCCCGTGGAGGGGCCGGTCGTCGAGAAGGTCGGCGCGCTGCCCGGCGTGGCCTCGGCCGTCGCCGCCGAGGGCGGGCTGCTTGTCCGCCTCGACGAGGGCGGCAGCGCCGAGCGCCTGCTCGTGGAGCTCGTACGACTGGAAGTCCCCGTGCGGTCGGTGGGCCCCCACCGACGGCTGGAAGACGCGTTCCTCACCCTGATCGGAGGTGCCGCATGAGCACGCTCGTCGAACGGGCCGAGACGGCGGACGGGTACCGGGCGCGGCACACGCTGCCGCTCCGCGTCGAGCTGCTGCGGCAGTTGAAGCGGCGCCGCACGCTCGTCATGGGCGCGATCCTCGCGGTGCTGCCCTTCGTGCTCGTCGTCGCCTTCGCGATCGGCGGTGACCCGGGCTCGCGCAACGGGCAGGTCACCCTGATGGACACGGCGACCGCGTCGGGCGCCAACTTCGCCGCGGTGAACCTCTTCGTCTCCGCGGGCTTCCTCCTGGTCATCCCCGTCGCGCTGTTCTGCGGGGACACGATCGCCTCCGAGGCGAGCTGGTCCTCGCTGCGCTATCTGCTCGCGGCCCCCGTGCCGCGGGCCCGGCTGCTGTGGTCCAAGCTCACCGTCGCGCTGGGCCTCAGCCTCGCCGCGATGGTGCTGCTGCCGATCGTCGCGATCGCGGTGGGCACGGCGGCGTACGGCTGGGGGCCGCTGGAGATCCCCACCGGCGGCGCGCTCTCCGCGGGCACCGCGGCCCAGCGGCTCCTCGTGGTCATCGCGTACGTCTTCGTGTCCCAACTGGTGACGGCGGGGCTCGCGTTCTGGCTGTCCACCAAGACGGACGCACCCCTGGGCGCGGTCGGCGGCGCGGTCGGCCTGACGATCGTGGGGAACGTCCTGGACGCGGTCACCGCCCTCGGCCACTGGCGCGACTTCCTGCCCGCGCACTGGCAGTTCGCCTGGGCCGACGCCATCCAGCCCAACCCGGAGTGGGGCGGCATGATCCAGGGCACCGCGATTTCGATAACGTACGCGCTCGTCCTGTTCGCCCTGGCCTTCCGGGGTTTCCGGCGCAAGGACATCGTGTCGTAGATCTCCGGAGCGTCTCCTACCGGTCTCGACGACCGCCCTTCGTGGCCTCTTCGAGATCCATCCGCAACGCTCCGTAGCGCACATCCGGGCCCCCTCGGGCGTCACAGTCACAGACGTCGGCCCAAGGACGTCGGCAGACAGCCGGCGGACAGGCGACTCACCGAGGGGGCACGGATGACACGGACGGGGAACGACGAGCACACAGGGCGACCGCGGCGGCGGCCGAGGACCGGGCGACGGCGGCGACCGGTCGCCATCCTGATCGGCCTGACGCTCGCGGGCGGCCTGCTCCTCACCGGCTGCGGCGCGGGCGACAGCAACGGCTCCTCGACGGACGGTTCGAACAAGTCCGGCGGACGCGGGTTCCCGCAGCCCGCCCCGAACCGGACCTCCGGCACCTCCCAGGGCGAACAGAAGGACACGCCGACGGGCGACGCGAGCCGCGAGTTCGCGCCGTCCCCCGACTACCTCTCCACCTTCGCCCTCGACGTCGACACCGCCTCCTACGGCTACGCCCGCCGCGCCCTCGCCGACGGCCGGCTGCCCGACGCGTCGACCGTCCGCCCCGAGGAGTTCGTCAACAGCTTCCGGCAGGACTACCGGCGCCCCGACGGCAACGGCTTCTCGGTCACCGTCGACGGCGCTCGCACCCGGGAGAAGGACTGGTCGCTGGTCCGCGTCGGCCTCGCCACCCGCGATGCCGCCCAGAGCGGTATGCGCCCGCCCGCCGCCCTCACCTTCGTCATCGACATCTCCGGCTCCATGGGCGAGCCCGGCCGACTCGACCTCGCCAAGGACGCCCTCGGCGTGATGACGGACCGGCTGCGCGACGACGACTCGATAGCCGTGGTCACCTTCAGCGACGAGGCCCGGACCGTGCTCCCGATGACCCGCATTGGCCACCACCGCGACCGCATCTACGACGTGATCAGGGGACTGGAACCGACGGAGTCGACCAACCTCGGCGCGGGCGTGCGCACCGGGTACGCCACGGCCGTCAAGGGTCTGCGCGAGGGCGCCACCAACCGCGTCGTGCTGATCTCCGACGCCCTCGCCAACACCGGCGAGACCGACGCGGACGCCATCCTCGAGAACATCTCCACCGCCCGTCGCGAACACGGCATCACCCTCTTCGGCGTCGGCGTGGGCAGCGAGTACGGCGACGCTCTCATGGAGCGCCTCGCCGACAAGGGCGACGGCCACACGACGTACGTCTCGACCATCGAGGACGCCCGCAAGGTCTTCTGCGAGCAGCTCCCGCAGAACATCGACCTCACGGCCCGCGACGCCAAGGCACAGGTCGCCTTCGACCCGGAGACCGTCAACCAGTTCCGGCTGATCGGATACGACGACCGTCAGGTCGCCGACGAGGACTTCCGCAACGACCGGGTGGACGGCGGCGAGATCGGCCCCGGCCACACGGTCACCGCCCTCTACGCGGTCCGCACCAGGCCCGGCGCCTCCGGCCATCTCGCCACCGCGAGCGTCCGCTGGCTCGACCCCGACACCCGCGCCCCGCACGAGGAGTCCGGCCAACTGGAGACCGGCTCCCTCGACAAGGACCTGTGGACCTCCTCCACCCGTCTCCAGGTCGACGCCGTGGCCGCGTACTTCGCCGACGACCTGCGCAGGGGCGACGACAACAGCAGTCCGCTCCCCGGCGCCCTCCCGCTGGGCGAACTCGCCGACCGCGCACACCGGGTGGCGTCCGCCGCGGAGGACAAGGCGGTGGACGACCTGGCGGACTCGGTGGAGCGGGCGAGTGGACTCATGGGATAGCGGCGGCGGTAAGGACTCGGCGACCGTATGCGGCGTACTGGCCGGGCCCGGAGTCCCTGCGCGTCCCGAGAACGCCATCAGCGCCGGCTCCCCGTCGCCCGCAAGCTCAACCCGTTCTTCCAGGCGGCCGGATGCGGTCTCCCGTGCCGAGTCCGTCCGTGCGTTCGTTCCGAGGCGGTATTGGGGAAGTGAGCGGCGAGGGGTGGATCGCCGACTACACCAAGAGGGCCACCGAGTACGCGAAGAGCGGGCCGCCGAGGTGCTCGGCGGCCCGCTCTCGCGGTGCTGGGATCAGCTGTTGTTCGTGCCGTTGCCCGACAGGACCGGGATGTGGTCCAGGATGTGCGACAGCGGTTCGTCGCCCTTGGCCTGGGTGGAGTTCTCGACGCACTGCTGGTTCTGCGGGGCCGACAGGACCGGGACGTCCTGGACGGCGATCGGGACGACGCCGACGAGCGAGCCCACGTTGGCCTTCGCGGGCAGGCCGACGCAGGGCTTGTTCAGCGAGCCCTGGATGAGCGCCATCTGAGGGCTCATGCTGCCGTAGGTCGCCGAGTTGCCGAACGACTGCGTGGCGCCGTAGCCGCTGACGGAGGTCGTGCCACCGTCGTCGCCGATCGCCAGGGCCTGGGGGGCGGCCGCGGCCGAGATACCGGCGACAGAAGCGGCGATAGCCGCGGTTGCCCACAGCTTCTTCATGTTCATTCCCTTCGGAAAGCGGACTCCTGTTGGGGAGCTGCATGATCATCAACTGGGCAGACCGCCCAAGGGTTGCGGGTAGTGCCCCATTTGGCCCAGCCTGCGGGGCGTTCGCCCCGTCACCCGACACGCCAGTGAGCTCCTCCGAACCGACACGTAGTGGTCGATCTGGCCGACGCGTGGCGGATCGCTCGGCCGGGGCCGCTCCTTGGGCGGGATCGGCGGACTCTCCTCGCGTGGCTTCCAGACGGGCGCCAGGTCCATCAGCGTCTCGATGTGGAAACCCAGGCCGGTCCGGGCGGCGCCGAGCGGTGTGCGGCCGATCCGCGCCATCGCCACCGCATCGGTCAGGACGTGCCTGCCCCGTGGCCTGTGCAGCGCCGCGACCAGGAACCCCGATGTTGAGTTTCGCCGGACACGGCGGGGGCCTTCTCTTCGACACGTGACTCGTGACGTGACTCGGCAAGTGAATGGTCACGTAAAGAAGATGGTCCGGCGGGCCGCCGAGAGTTCTGCGGCCCGCCGGCGGAAAAGAGTGCTACTTGTTGCCGACACCGTTGCCGGACAGGACCGGGATCTGGTCCAGGATGTGCGACAGCGGTTCGTCGCCCTTGGCCTGGGTGGAGTTCTCGACGCACTGCTGGTTCTGCGGGGCCGACAGGACCGGGACGTCCT
>NZ_JBHVST010000085.1:44775-46445 GCF_042885015.1 Streptomyces sp. NPDC058086
GGACGGCGATCGGGACGACGCCGACGAGCGAGCCCACGTTGGCCTTCGCGGGCAGGCCGACGCAGGGCTTGTTCAGCGAGCCCTGGATGAGCCCCATCTGAGGGCTCATGTTCCCCGTGGTCGCCGAGTTGCCGAACGACTGGGCGGCACCGGCGCCGCTGACGGACGTCGTCCCACCGTCATTCCCGATCGCC
Organism: Streptomyces sp. NPDC058086; assembly: GCF_042885015.1. Lineage (NCBI taxonomy): Bacteria > Bacillati > Actinomycetota > Actinomycetes > Kitasatosporales > Streptomycetaceae > Streptomyces > Streptomyces sp. NPDC058086. The sequence goes on from NZ_JBHVST010000085.1 coordinate 44,970, forward strand.
AGCGCCTGCGGCGCGGCAGCAGCGGAAGCGCCGACGGCGCAAACGGTGACCGCGGCGGCGGTCATAACCTTCTTGATCACTGGCTGGATCCATTCTGAAGAAACCCCGTCCATCGGAGCGCCTTGGTTCAACCGCCGCGGACGCCCTTGGTTGCTCCCATTCACCCTGATGGCCCAATGGGGCTGATCGGGTGAATCACCGAAACCAGTCCAGGACCGCCGGGTTGATGTGAGAGCGGGAACAGGTCCTGTCGGCCCTGCAGAACGCAATTAAGGGAACCGTTCCTTCCCGTATGGGTGTTCGTGTGCACCTCGATGCCGATTCGAGTGCAGGGCGATTCGAGTGAATTCCCAAGCGACGCACATTCTTTAGTTTCTTCGGACGGTCCTCCATCGTTTACAGACTGCAGGTCGTGGTGCGAGCCGCTCAAGGTGTGCTCGCTCGGTTTCGGCCGTCATAGGGCCATGACCGCAGAGAAAGGAAATTACGTGAAGCACAAGAAGAGCGCTGTTGTTGTCGCCGGCGCGATCATGGCCTTGGGGATGGGTGCCCCGGCCTTCGCGGACGCCGGTGCCCAGGGTTCCGCCGTCGGCTCGCCGGGTGTCCTCTCGGGCAATGTGATTCAGGTCCCCATTCACGTCCCCGTCAACGTGTGCGGCAACACGGTCGACGTCATCGCCCTGCTGAACCCGGCGTTCGGCAACAGCTGCGCCAACCACTGACGCGACAGCATCAGCCTTCCCGGCTGGATCACGGTCGGCCTTGGGTCGCTCTTTCGGCTCCAAGGCCGGCTTTCCTCACTTCTTTCAAGCAGGAAGACAACGAGATTGCGACAGAACCTGAGTAGGGGAATGGTCGTGGCCGCGGCCGCGACGAGCATCCTGTCCCTGTACGGCACCCCCGTGTTCGCGGACTCGCACGCGGACGCCAGCGCTACGGACTCACCCGGCGTCGCGTCGGGCAACAGCGTTCAGGTTCCGGTGCACGTGCCGGTGAACGCCTGCGGTAACACTGTCAACGTGATCGGCGCGCTCAACCCGACCTTCGGGAACTCCTGCACCAACGGCTCGGGTTCGCAGGGCGGCTCCTCCGGCTCGTTGGCGTCCGGCAAGACCCAGGGCTCGCCCGGCGTCTTGTCGGGCAACGTTGCCCAGGCCCCGGTGGACGTTCCGGTGAACGCGTGCGGCAACTCGGTCGACGTCGTCGCCCTGCTGAACCCGGCGTTCGGCAACAGGTGCGGGAACGAGCCTGGGGGCAACGTCAACACCCCGCCGGTGACGCCTCCCGGTACCACGCCTCCGACGGTCCCGCCGGTGACGCCTCCCGGTACCACGCCTCCGACTGTTCCGCCGGTGACGCCTCCGACCGTTCCGCCGGTGACGCCTCCGACGGTCCCGCCGGTGACGCCTCCCGGTACCACGCCTCCGACTGTTCCGCCGGTGACGCCTCCGACCGTTCCGCCGGTGACGCCTCCGA
>NZ_JBHVST010000085.1:46543-49735 GCF_042885015.1 Streptomyces sp. NPDC058086
GACTGTCCCGCCGGTGACGCCTCCCGGTACCACGCCTCCGACTGTTCCGCCGGTGACGCCTCCGACCGTTCCGCCGGTGACGCCTCCGACCGTTCCGCCGGTGACGCCTCCGACTGTCCCGCCGGTGACGACACCCGTCACCCCCGCGCGGACCGTCCGGCAGACGATCCTGCCCGTTTCTCCCTCCGAGAATCCGCCCACCCTGGCGCACACCGGCAGTGAGAACGTGCTCGGGGCCTCGGCCGCCGGCGCCGCGCTGCTGATCGGCGGAGCCGTCCTGTACCGACGAGGTCGAGTCGCCTCCCGCCGGTAGTACGACGCTCTGGGTGCCGGACGCTTCGCCGCGCCCGGCACCCAATTGCGCTGTCCCCCTTTGTCCTTCCGCTCCTTGGCGCCGGCCTGGATGCGCATGACCGCGTCCCGCCCGTGCCGGTCCGCGGATGCTGGGACCCGCTCGCCGCCCGGGCCCGCGCGCAGCCGCCGCCGTAACCCTCGTAACCCTCGTAACCCTCGTACGAGCGTGGCCGACATGTAGCGGCCCGGCACCGAGGACCCGAAGTCCCGGTCTGTCTCCCGAGAACCGCCGGCCACCGCCGCCGGACTCCTGCGCAGTTCGTCGACCGACAGTCCGAGCTGCTCGCGGCCCGCCCCGAACCCCCAGGCTGCGATGAGGTTTCGGTCTCCAGGTGGCCCGGTACACCGTGCCAGTTCCTACGCGGGGTCCAGCTCCCGCTGGACGGCTGAGGTCTGATTCCAGGTCGGTATTCCGAGCCTGATTCCGGCATCCCCTGGCAAGGAGCCGCGGGAGGTTTTCGGCTCCAGCCACTCACTGCGTTTGTCGGTTAAATCTCATGAATGTATCGGAATGGTGGAGTTCGGTGATGGTGAGATCACTCCTTTGGAGGCGCAACTCGTGCGTGTCCTGCGCGTTGATTCCAGCACCGGGCATCTCGCCCGGACGTTGTGACGATTCCAAGGAGCACTTCTCCATGTCGCGTATCGCGAAGGGCCTGGCCCTGACCTCCGTTGCCGCCGCTGCCGTGGCGGGCACCGCCGGCATCGCTGCCGCCGACAGCGGCGCAACCGGCTCGGCGGCCCAATCCCCTGGCGTCCTGTCGGGCAACGTCCTGCAGGTGCCCATCCACGTTCCGGTCAACGTCTGCGGGAACACCGTGAACGTCGTCGGTCTGCTGAACCCCGCGTTCGGCAACACCTGCGCCAACGGCTGACGTCAGCGCCACCCCTTCTGCCGGCCGCCTTCCCCAACGGGAGGGCGGCCGGTCCGCGTTGTCCCGATTGGGGGAAGCGGGTCCAAGGCCCTTGCATGGCTCCTCGTCAGTGACGACCGCCTTGGCGGGAACACCCGGCCGCTACCTGGAGCGTGTTACAGGTTGCAGGTGGTGACGTCCGCTTGGGTAGCTGACACACCGGAACGCGCCCTGGGCCGTCGTCAAGAAGAACCACCCTGCCCTCCGCGAGTGGGTGCGCCGGCTGCCCTGGCACGGGGAGCCCGAGCCGGGCGGCGCGCCGGGCCGCGGCTCTGGACGAGCCGCCGACCACACGCTGTTCATCGCGGGTTGGACATTCGGATGGGGTGCGGGAATCGTCTGCACAGGGTTTCCTTCGTGTCCGGGTCTCGTTAGTCAGTCCGGAAAAAGCGGAAATTCCCTCCGGTGGCACCTGTCACCGAAGAAAGGAGCATGATGAAGTCCCTGAATGCTGCCGCTGTCGTTGCCGGGTCCGTGATCATCGCTGGTGTCGCCGCGCCAGCCTTTGCCGTCGAGGCCTCCGACCTCACGCCCACCAGTCTCAACAGCGCACTGGAGACCATTGCCAGCCAGCGCTCGCTCAGTCTGAAGGACGTGCAGCCCCTGCAGCATCAGTCGAACGCGCTCGACACCGAGAACAAGAGTTCGGTGCTCAACGCCGTGAGCGGCACGACGAAGGCGCTCAACGCGGCCGGCGGCCCCGCGCGGCTCCTCGGCGGGCTTCCCCTCCGGAACTGATCGGTTCCCTCCGGAGCCAGTTGGTTCAGGGAAATGAATTCACTTCGTCGCGTGTCTTCCCGAAAGGCCTGCGGACTCATCCCTAGGCTGAAGCAAGTCTCCAAGGAAAGGACGGACGATGAACCTTGCCAAGAAGGCCGCTCTCATTTTCGCCACCGCCGGAATGGCCGCGGGTGCCGCCGCGGGCAGCGCCGTCGCCGATGCCGGCGCACAGGGCTCGGCGGCCAATTCCCCCGGTGTCGCCTCCGGCAACGTCATTCAGGTCCCCGTGGACGTTCCGGTGAACGCCTGTGGCCTCAGCGTCAACGTCATCGGCGCGTTGAACCCGGCGTTTGGGAACGTGTGCGACAACAAGTGACCTCGTGCCTCCTCGATTGACGTCGCACGCGGACTGAAAGGGCTGATTCCGTACCTGCGGAGTCGGCCCTTCGCGTTGTTCGAGGAGCGTCCCCCATTCGTGTGGTCGCCCGTCGGCTGTCGGCCATTCGGGTGAGAAATCGGCCGGGCCCGTTCGGGTGAGTCGATAAGGTTCCGCGGTGACCTCAACCTCAAGCCAAACGCGCCCTTTCCGGGCCGTCGATCTCGGCACGCTCGCCGTCATTGCCTTCAGCGGTGAAGTGCCCGACGGCGACATGCCCTATCTTCTCGCCTACTCCCTGGGCGACGGTGAAGGCGGCCCGGAGGCCGCCACGGCCGCCATCGAGCAGTTGCTGCGGAACAACGGTCTGCCCGTCGGCGACTCGCTGCTCGACGGGACCCGGCAGCCGAGCCTGCCGCTCACCCTCCTTGTCGAGGCGGGCCAGGCCGTCGTCACGATGCCGTACCTCAACGCTCAGTGCGTCGTGCCGCCCGAGTGGCTCGCGGCGGTCGGTGAACGGGGCTACGCCTACTTTCTGTTCGCCACCCGGGCCTGGCCCGAGGCCGAGCCCGGCAAGCCCGTCGAGCCGGAGAGCCTGGCGGCCTTCGCGGGTAACGAGGAGATCCTGCTCAGCGCGGCCCACGTACTCCTGCCCGCGCACAGTTTGCGCGGCTGATGACACGGACCGCCGGCGGCGCCGCGAGGGTGCGGACCGCGGGGGGCAGTCGCGCGTTCGCCCTGTTGCTGGTGATCACCGGCGCGGCCGGTCTGCTCGCCGCGTGGGTCATCACGATCGACAAGTTCAAGCTGCTGGAGAACCCGAACTTC